>JAYVQJ010000326.1:0-9163 GCA_043777235.1 Planctomycetia bacterium | reverse complement strand
AAATCTTTGCGACGAGCACGCATCTCGGACGTTGCAGAACGTCACGAGATTTCGCAGTCGCATCGTTTCAGAATTGCGACAACAAAAAAAGGGTTCTCCGCCATCCGTGTTGAAATGCGTTGATTAGCCAGAACGCGATAGCGTTCGGCTGATTGGGTCGATCAGCACAAATCACGGAGAGCCAAAAAAGGAAGAAGGACGCCCGTTTGTGTAACGAGCGTCCTTCTTGATTTTGAGCTTAGCCAAGTACTACGACGCGAATTACTTCATGAAGAAGTCCGACGGGCCCTTGCAGGTGTAGTACGGGTAGACGACGGCCGCGGCCGGTTGATTCTGCGGCGGATACACCAAGTTTTTCGGTTGGCGATAGTCGAACGTATGGTGATGCTTCGGGAAGTGATAGTTCTCGGGGCAATCCGACGGATACTGTGCCCATTCCGGTCGGCCCTGCCCGGAAGGACATTGCCCAGGAGGACACGCACCTGGATTTCCGCCGGCTGGGCCGTCGTAGTACATCGGGCCGGGCATTGCGGCCATCGGGCCATTCGCACCGGGAGCACACCCTGCGGGGTTCTGCCCGCGAACAATGGCGTGATTCGATTGGCAACCCACGATCGCCATCATTCCGACCGCCAGAACACTCAGCATCCATTGAGACTTCATAACCCCGCCTCCCTGCGTGATTGATCGCTGCGCCGGTTCGACGACGGCGTCGATCCTGAACGTCGAGGAACCAAATCCTTCGAGGTTGTTATCGACCCGCAGGCTCGTCGGATTGCGACGATTCCTCACAACCAGAAAAGTCAGCCCAATCCGCGGAATTCCTCGATCTTGCAGCACTTTCCGGGGACAGATAGAGTCCGACCCGCTCAGGATCGCCCCTCGGTAAGTCCCCGACTTTGCCGCAACCATCACTCCGCAAGTAACTTGCCGTCTGCGGAGTGCCTCAGTTCAAAGGATTGACTGATATGTTCGTCGCCGCTTCGACTCGCTGTTTTTCGGATAAAGGATTCGCGGAAGCGTGTCACCTCATCACGGATTTGGAATTCGACAAGCTCGAACTGTGGTTCGACGACAACAGCCAACATCTGCGTCCCAGCGACGCGGTGAAGAATCTCGAAGGCTTCTACGCTCAATATCGCGAAGCCACGCGGCTCATTCCGGTCGCGTTTTGCTTGGAGCACGACGTCCCCGCGACCATGCTCCACGATCTTTGCAAGCTAGCCAAGCTGATGCGTGTCGCTCAGATCACCGTGCCCGCTTCGGCGTTGGGGACACCGTTCAACGAAGAGATTGACCGTCTCCGGAATTTTGTGCGGCTGGCCAACGAGGAAACGATTCGGCTCTCGATCAAGACGAAGACCGGCACGTTGACCGAAGATCCGCGAACGGCTGTCGAGCTTTGCCAATCGGTGCGCGGGCTCGGTCTGACGCTCGACCCCAGCTACTACCATTGCGGCCCGCACGCCTCGCGCGACATCGATTCGCTCATGCCGATGGTCTATCACGTTCAACTCCGCGACAGCACCGCGACGCAACTTCAGATTCAGGTCGGCCTCGGTGAGTTGGACTACACCCGGCTAATCGCACAGCTCCTCAAAGAGAACTACGACCGGATTCTCTCGGTCGAACTTTATCCTGAGCTTTACGACTCGGAGATCAACCGCTTGCTGGAAATGCGCAAGCTGCGAATGCTGCTGGAAACGCTGCTGTAGGAGCGGGACACCGATCACTCACGTCGATTTCTTGCGAATTGCGCGGCGAAGTTTCTCTGAGCCGGATTTCTCTTCCGCCGCACCGATGGATGCCATCGAACGCTCAACGGCTTCGAGGAGCACTTCCATCGCAAACGGTTTGCGAAGGTAATCATCCACGCCGAGCATTTCGGCATAGGCTTTATGCCGGCCTCCTTCGTTCGCCGTGATCATGATCACCTTCGGCGGATGCTCAAGTCCTTTCAGAAACTCCAGCACCGGGAAGCCACCCATCTTCGGCATCATCATGTCGGTGATGACCAAGTCGGGAGACAGCGACTCCGCCAACCGGCGGCCTTCGAGCCCGTTCTGAGCCCATTGCACGGCGTACCCGGCTCCCTCAAGCACTTTCAACAAAGTCGTGGCGATATCACGGTCGTCTTCGATCAACAAGATGCTTCGTCCGGCGGGCATGGCGATCTCCTTGGCCGCGTTTCAGGCGGGATCGAATAGTAGGCCGCTCGGCGAGCGTTCTCAAGCACCGTCTGCAAGCACGAGTCCTTGATCGCCGATCTCAAATGGCACAATCGCATCGTCACACGCGCTACCGCGATGCTTTGCGACGTGCAACGCACGCTTCATGCGGAGTCCGTCGCGAACCTTGCCCATCAGAATGATGGTGTTCGCGTTCGACAGCGCATCACCGCTTTCCAAGGGCCGAGCCAAGAGATCATCCAGCATCACTTCATGCGACGTGTAAAGCAGTACGCAGCCAATCTGCCGATGGTCGTAACGGTGCGCGGCAACGGTATCGGCTTGCGAGCGGAAATGAACTCGAAACAAATCGCGCGCGACCCAGTCGTCGTCCTTCCGCAGGATTTGGTGATAGACGTAGTCGATCACTTGAAACTGAAAACTGTCGCTGTCTCGCTCGGTCGGCTCGATGCCGTCGAGCACACAGCGTCGCACGCCATGCACGAAGTTGCCGTAAAAGAATTGCACCACACGATCGAGCTTGCGAGCCAGTTCGGCGTTCCACTCTTGCCATTCTTCCACGGAGAGGTCGCTTTGAGTGACTCGGCGTCCGGTGCGGCGAAACATGTGCAGGTAGTCGTACCGTGCGCGATCGCGATTCCAAACGTCATCGAGATCGAAAATCCCTTCGGCAGCGAATTCGCGGAAGTTCCAATCGAATAACCGCTGCGCATACTCGGCCTGATTTTGCGAGTCGCCGCGCGTCGTGAGGTCCATCACGAGCCCCGACTCTCCCTCTTGCGATCGGCCGGCGTGCGCGAATTGCAGCCCAAGCTGTGTCTTGCCGATGCCCGTCGCGCCAACCACCACAGTGAGCGTACCCGGCAACAAACCTCCGCCAAGCAGGTCATCGAGTCGCGGAATGCCGGTGCTCAGACGAGACATCATTGTTTTTACCCGGAATCGTAAGCGAGTCATTCGATGACTCGCATTTTCCGGTCACGGAGTGACCGGTCGACTTAGAACGCAGGAGCGCCACCCTTTTGCGGAGCGACTTGCTTCACCGCCGGACCTTGCGAGGCGGTCGCACCGGCACCCGCACCGATCTGGCGGCGCGAGGCATAGCGAATCGGGAACGACGGCCACACCGGATCGGGAAATGTTCCCGGCTCACCCATCGCCTTTACGGGACCGTCGAAGATTCGTTTGGGGTACTTCGAGTAGACCCATTCACTCGACCGTTGCATGAAGCCCAACCATTGCCGATCAGGAGCCAAGCCGAAGAAGTTTCCTCGCTCCGCTTTGAATCCCAAGAACTCGCGGTCGAGCGGTGCTGTGTGCAACGCCGTCAGCAGAATCGCCATCGTCACATAGCCGGCCAGTGTTCCGCAGGCCCACCGAGCACCCTCGTGAACCAGGCGATGCACGCCAATGTACGTCGGAGAAAAATAATCTGCCCCGGCTCGCAACCCCGCAACTGCACCGCCAAACAATCCCACGAGAACGATCACATCCAGCCGCTCTTGCCACCAGTAATTCGTGCCGAGCAGGCTATCGCAGATCGACTCGAAGAAATTCATCGCAAACAGTCCGCCAAGGATCACGCTGAATGCGGTGATCGCCGCGCCCCATGCTCCTTCGCCCGCGACGCAATACGTCACGCCCGCGAAAATCAGCAGCATGAGAATGTCGATGATGGCAGGCATTTTTGCTCCTCAATACTTTCTACTTCACGACCCGCAGCAACTCGTCAATGGAGGTGATCCCTTTGACGACCAATCGCAGTCCCTCTTCCTGCATGTAGAGCATTCCGCCTTTGCGAGCTTCGGCTTTGAGCGCCGACAGTGCGGCCTTTTCGCGGATCAAATCACGCATGCGATCGGTGATCACCAGCAATTCATAAACGCCGACTCGGCTGCGATAGCCCATGCCGCCGCAGGTTGGACAAGCCGCGTTCTCACCTTCCTTGGGAGGGCGATACAGCTTGTCGATCTTCTCGGCCGGGAGGTTCGCCTTCTTCAGAAACTCAGGCTTCGGAACGTACGACTCTTTGCAATCGGGACACAGCCGCCGAGCCAATCGTTGAGCGAGAATCGCCGTCAGCGAACTCGAAAGCATCGACACATCCACTCCAAGATCAATCATGCGATACAGCGCGGTGATCGCATCGTTGGCGTGGACCGTTGAGAACACCATGTGGCCGGTGTTGGCTGCTTGGCAAGCGATGTTGGCGGTCTCGCCGTCGCGGATTTCGCCGATCATCACGATGTCCGGGTCTTGCCGCAGGACGCTGCGTAGCGACGTGGCAAACGTCTGCCCGGCTTTCGTGTTGATCTCGATTTGCGTGACGTTCGGCATCTTGTATTCGACGGGATCTTCGATCGTGATGATGTTCTGCTGAAACGAGTCGATGTCACTCAGGCAGGCATACAACGTTGTCGATTTACCGGCACCCGTCGGGCCGCAAACCAACAGCAGACCGTGTGGCTGATGGACGACTTCCTTGAGCTGTTCTTCCAATTGTTTGCGGAAGCCAAGATCGTTCAGCGTGCTGACCGAGTTTGATTGGTCGAGGATACGCAGCGTCATTTTCTCGCCGTCGCGAGTTCCCTGCGTGGCAACGCGAAAGTCGATCTCGCGACCGTCGGTGACCGCGCGGAAGCTGCCATCCAGCGATTTTCGTTTCTCGGTGATGTCCATCGCGCCGAGAATTTTGAAGATGTTGATGACGTTGTCGCCGAGCGACCGATCGAACGGCTCGACGGCATACATCACGCCGTCGACTCGCAACCGGACCTGCAACTCGTCTTCTTTCGGTTCCAGATGGATATCGGTCGCGCGTTTGATGATCGCGTCGTAGACCAATTCCTTCGCCGCGAGGAATCCGCGTGAGTTCTCGACCTGCGCTCCTCGGCTGGTGTCGCGGCGTCCCGTCGATGTCTTGCCGATGAACTCGATATCCGGGCCGAGCAGTTGCTGCTTCATCTTCTTGCCGCCGAGATGCAAACCCATCCGAGCCAACGTGCGGAACACGACGCTCTTGATGTGCTTCTGAGTCAGCAAGCGGGCCGAGTCGGGCACGCATGCATTTCGCTCGCGGATGTACAAACCAAGCGGCAGACCTTGCAGCGCGAGGCTCGTCAGCAAGCCCAGAAAGAATGGTGACATCGTCACACCAACCAACAATGAGGCCACCCCTCCGCCGAAGAACACCGAGTTCCAAAACTCGCTGTTGACCTTCAATGACGTCGAGTCCTGGTTGACCCAATGCCCCAGCCAGACCCAGCCGAAAAACAATCCGATGACCGGGACAAACTTCCATAGACTGAGATAGAAGCCCGCCGGTTGTGCCCACGCTTTGTTGCCACGCATGAAGCCGTCTGGATTGGGGGGGAACTGGCTGACCTCGCGCACGGGCTGAATCGTCGGTTGTGGTGCGGGTGCCGCTTCTGCCGCAGGAGCAGGAGTCGCCTGAGCCCCCCGTTTTGCTTGAGCTTGCGATGCGTCAGCAATGCTCAACACCAGCAGAACGGCGCAGGCCAATCGCTTCCACCAGAGAGTTCGTCTCGATTGATTCTCGCGAGGTCGCATCATCGGCTATCACTCATCCGCCGTCGGCCGCCATTGGATCACCGCCGCGAAAGGAATTTTGCTTCCGCTCAAGTGCGGGGCATGGTACTAGCGACTCGAATCACTGGCTAGTTCCGCTCCGTGGCGACGATTGAACGTCCACGATGCTGCACGCACAGATCACGCGCAGTCCCAGCTTTTCTGCCACGTCGAGCAGTTCGTCACTCTCGCTGCCGGGATTCAACCACACCTCACGCGGATGACACGCAGCGATCTCATCGAGCAACGTGACTCCGATCTCCGGCGGCAGATAAACACTGACCCGATCCAGTCCCTCGCCCGGAAGATCCTTCAGAGAGTGGTACGCACGAAAGCCTTCAATTTCGTCGGCTCGCGGATTGATCGGGAAGACTTGCCAACCGGCTCGCGCATGAGCCCGCACCGACTTGTTGCCGTACTTGCCGCGATCACGACTGGCTCCGAGAACAGCGACGGTCGGCATGTTTCTTCCCGTAGGACAGCCTGTTAAAAAGCAAAAAAGAAGTAACCCGAAGCGTCAGCGAGGGTCAGTTTTCTCGGAGAATACACGAGGTGTTCGACCCTCGCTGACGCGTCGGGTTACTTTTTCAACGGGCTACTACGACATCCGAATCGGCTCGTAGTCGGAAAACACGCGAGCCAAATCGAACGGCAGATTACGTTGCAGTCGCACTTCGCCGACATCCAGCAGCGTGTGCATGATCGTGCCGATCAGGTTGCGGATCGTGACCTTGTCCGAGTTCGGCTCGCCCGCATCCTTCGTTGATTGTCCGATGACTCGTCCCATCGGCAGGCCGCCGCCGGAGAGCAACAACGGAGCGAGTCCGCCCCAGTGATCGCGGCCGCCGCGAGCGTTGATTCGCGGAGTGCGCCCCATCTCGCCGCAACAGACCAACAGAATTTTGTCGCTCAGTCCACGAGCTTCAACGTCTTCGATGAACGCCGAGACGGCATGATCGAACGGCACGCCGCAGTACTTCATGCCCTCTTCGACACCGGCGTTGTTGACGTCGGCGTGATTGTCCCAAACGAAATTGGTCGTCACGGTGACGAACCGGCAACCCGCTTCGCACAACCGGCGCGACAGCAGCAGCAGCTTGCCGAGCGTCTGTGTGTGATCGGTGTAGAACTTGTGGTTATTCAACTTCTTGTCGATGTCTTCCGGCCGGATCAGCGGAGCGGTGTCGTACCGAGCGATCGTCTTCGGATCTTCCTTCGTCAAATCGAACGCCTCGGAGATGCCGCGCAAGATCGTGTCGAGCGCTTGTTCCTGAAACCGATCGAGTCCTTCCGCCTCGCCACGCACATCGACCGTGCGGCGAATGCGATCGAACTCCTGCCGCAACTTGCGGCGGTCATCAAGCCGCTCGCGAGGCAACGTCAGCTTCAAGCTCTGCTGAAACGGCCCCTCGCTCCCCGGCATGAACGGCGAGTACGCCGCACCCAGCGATCCCGCATCGGTGAATCGTCCAAAGCCCGTCTGCATCGGCTGAGCCTGCGGATTGATCGCCTGCGGAAACAGCGCCGCGTTGACCGGCATCCCCGTCAGCGGATTCACCGTCCCGGCCACACGAGCGTACAACGATCCCAAATTTGCTTTGAGCGTGTCCGCCGAAACAATCGGCTTGATGTCGTGATTGCCGTCGCCGGTCACGAACGACCGCACAACGGACAGCTTCTCGGCCAACTGTGCGAGCTTCGGATACGTCGCACCGAACGTGACACCCGGGAGCGCCGTCTGCACTTCGCCGTTGATGCAGTGAATGCCCGATGGCGCGGTCATTTTTGGATCGAACGTCTCGATCTGACTTGGCCCACCGTGCATGAACAAGAACACCACGGACTTGTCTGTCGCGACCGACCGTCCCGCCGCTGAGGCTTCCGTCCGCAACAAATCCGCCAACGTCAATCCGCCCAGCGACAACCCGCCGATACGCAAGAAATCTCGGCGAGAACCGCGAGCCAATGGATCGAGAATGCTCAGCATGAAGAGACCTCCGGACGGCGACAAATCGGAATGACCTTATCCGTATCGGCGGCCATGTCCAAGCGAAGTTCGGCTTTTTTCAGGAGCAGCAGGATGGATCAGTGATGATTGGTCATGCCGACTCTACGTGTGGACGGCACATTTTTTTCTTGCCAAGGTTGCAGCCAAAGCGATTCTCTTCTCTGAGATGTACCAACGTCGTGCGAACTCATTGCTGACGGGAAAGGCGAAATCGATTGACGTCGAACTCTGAAACTCGCAACGAATCACAAACTCCATCTGCGCCTCCGTCGTTGCCGCGAACGGTGCAAGTACTTGGGTTCGCGAGTCTGCTGAACGACATCGCCAGCGAGATGATCTTTCCTCTGTTGCCGACGTTCATCGTCACCGTGCTGGGTGGCAGTCGAACATCGCTGGGCCTGATTGAAGGAGCAGCCGATTCGTTGGCGAGCTTGCTGAAGCTGGCCGCCGGTCATTGGTCCGATCGTGCGGGAGGCCGGCGGCGATTCATCTTGATTGGTTACTTGGTCACGGCAGTCTTACGGCCATGTCTGGGCTTGATGACCGCCGTGTGGCAAGTCGGATTGGCGCGAATGGCCGATCGGTTTGGGAAGGGTGTCCGTACAGCTCCGCGCGATGCGATGATCGCGGATGTGACACCTTCCGAGCAGCGCGGCCGTGCGTTCGGGTTTCATCGTGCGATGGATCACGCGGGAGCGGCGATTGGTCCGGTACTCGCCACGGCGTTCCTGTGGTGGCGGCCGGACGACTTGAAAGTTTTGTTTGCTCTGTCGGTCATCCCCGGATTGGCGTTGCTGGCGTTGTTGTGGTTCGGTCTGAGCGAAACCGCTGTGTCCAGTCGTTCCGAGTCGCATGAACCGCTGCGGTGGACGCTGCAACCATTTGATGCGCGGTTTCGAGGATTCCTCGTGGCACTGGTGCTCTTCACGTTAGGGAACTCTAGCGATGCCTTCTTGTTGGTCCGTGCGGGTGAACTGGGTGTGCCGACGGTCTGGCTGCCGATGTTGTGGTGCGTGTTTCACATCGTGAAGAGCTTCGGCAACTGGCGGCTTGGTCGCTGGGTAGATCACTTCGGTCCGCGTCGAATGATTGTCATCGGTTGGTCGTGGTACTCCATCGTTTATTTGCTGTTCGGGCTGGCGACTGAAGCCTGGCACGCATGGGCGTTGTTCCTGATGTACGCCGCCTTCTATGCCCTCACCGAACCGGCTGAAAAAACGCTGGTTGCAAACTTGGTTTCTCCAGAACGACGCGGCCTCGCCTTCGGTTGGTTCAATTTTGCGATCGGCATCGCGACTCTGCCGGCGAGCGTTTTGTTCGGTTTTCTCTACGACCGTGGCGGACCCTTCGTCGCTTTTGGAGTTGGCGCAGGTCTGGC
>JAYVQJ010000325.1:0-2370 GCA_043777235.1 Planctomycetia bacterium | reverse complement strand
GCGTGAAGCCATCCACGTCCCCCTTCTGAGCCTGATGGCATTCGACGCAACCGACTCCCTTGCGAGCGTGCGTGCTGAACTTCCAATGGTCGATGATCCCCGGCGACGACTTGCCGTGGCACTCGACGCAGCCTTTCGACTTCGCTGGCACCGCGACATGGCCCGACGCAAGTCCGACCTCCTCCCGCTTGCGAGCAATCTCCATCGCCTGCACGAGCACCAGCGAGACAAGGAACAACAGGCCCAGAAAGCCGATGAGATATCGTTTGGTTTGGAGAGTCATGGGTTAGTCGATGGTTGAGGGTTTATGGTTGAGAGTTGAGAGCGGCACAGTCCTGTCGCCCAATGCGTTTCGATTTGATCTAGGGACTTGATTCCACCCTTGATAAATTCCCGGCGTCCCGTGAATCAGGAGTACGACTCATGTCCAGCGCAACCGTGACCGTTGAAGGTGATCGCAAGAAAGTTCTGCTTCCGCCGGAAGTCCGACTCGCCGAAGGCTCCGTTGATGTCCAGCAGGTTGGCGATTCGGTGGTGCTGACGCCGAAAAAGCCAGCAAATGTCTGGGACGTCTTCATGGACGCCGTCGGCAAAGCCCACGACGACTTCATGCCCGAACGCATCCAACCACCGTATGACGTTCGTGAGTCGATGGAATGAAATACTTGTTGGACTCCAACGTGTGCATTTACTTGATGCGCGGAAAGCATCGCGGAGTGGCGGAGCGAGTGCGGGCTCATTCGGATGAGGGACTGGCCGTGTCCTCGATCACACTGGCTGAACTCCGTTTCGGAGCGGAGAAAAGCTCTGATCCGCTCCACCATCATGCGTTGATCGGGCAAATTCTGTCGCCGCTGACAATTCTCCCGTTCGACTTTCGCGCCGCCGACAAATACGGCGAAGTCCGCGCGGACCTCGAACGCCGAGGCCAGCCGATCGGACCATTGGACATGCTGCTCGCCGCTCACGCGCTGAGCGAAGGTTTGATTTTCGTCACGCATAACACATCCGAATTTCAACGGGTCAAAGGGCTGCAATTGGAGGATTGGTACGAGTAACGGTGGGGAAATCCCAAGGCTCAAATCCCAATGTCCAAGGAATGTCCAAGCTCCAAATCCCCAAATAGAAAGTTGGAGCGTGCGTGATCCGTCGCCGCCGTGGCTTCGTCGTCATGCCCTCTTTGGCTTTGGAATTTGGTCATTGAGATTTCCTTGGACATTGGGTTTTGGAACTTGGGATTTCTCAAATCAGTGCTCGACGACCGCTTCCCACACGGTGAGGCCGACCAACAAAAACACACCGACGATGCCGATCCAGACGCTGGCTTCGGAAAAGCGGGTGTGCTTGCGAATCCAGCCGTCGATGAACGGCCACACGAACATGACGAAGACGATGAAGCCAGAGCTCAGCACGGCGAACGTGCCTGAGAACAGCTTCAGCCAACGGAACGAAACGTAGAACCACCACTCCGGCTTGATGACTTCGGGAGTCGTCAGCGGATCGGCTTGCGGGCCGAGTCCCACCGGGAGCACCGTCGCCAGCACGCTCAAGACGATCATCAGGGTCAGGCCGATGATCAGCTCGGTGTAGAAGTGGTCGGGGAAGAAATCGAAGTGTGTCGGCGTTTCGGGTGGCTCGTTCTCGAAGCGGAATTCGCTGACTCCTTGCAGTCGCAAGATCGCGACATGAATGCCAATCAGCAGGACCATCAAGCCGGGCAACACCGCCGCGTGCAAAATGAAGAACCGCGACAGCGTATTGTCGTTGTAGGTGTCGCCGGCCAGCAGCATCCGCTTGGCGAAGACGCCGACATAGGGGATCGTGTCGCAGATATTCGCGGCAACGGTCGCTCCCCAAAAGCTGAGTTGCTCGAACACGAGGCTATATCCCGTGAAGCCGACGATCAGCGTGCAGAGCAGCAAGCACATGCCGACCATCCAGTTGATCTCGCGCGGTTGTCGATAGGCTCCGGTGAAGTAGACTCGCATCTGATGCAGAATCACCGCCGCGATCATCAACGTCGCGGCCCACTTGTGCATCCCGCGAATGTACCAGCCGAACGCCACCTGATTCGTGATCGAGTCGATCGACTGATACGCCGTGTGCGGTGATGGCTGGTAATAGAACGCCAGCAGGATGCCGGTCACGATCTGCACGACGAAGAGATACGCCGGTGTCCCGCCCAAGCAAAACCACCAATGCCGCAGATGCGACGGCACCGGCTCGTTGGTCAGTTCTTGCAACTGCACTCCAGTGATCGGCAGGCGTTCGGCAAACCAGCGTTTGACTCCCGAAGTAACCCGCAGCGTCAGCGAGGGCGAACGCTCCAAGGGGCGTGGAAATGTGGCCGCCAATGAGCGCTCGCCCTCG
>JAYVQJ010000324.1:0-9180 GCA_043777235.1 Planctomycetia bacterium | reverse complement strand
GTGGGTTTATCAATGATGCCAACGCGACTGTGCCGAGGAGTTGACGGCGGGATGAGACAAAATCATGGGGGGTAAAATCATGATTTGCGTTGGCTTCGTTTCTGGTCTTCATGATTTTACCGCCCATGATTTTGTCTCTTCAAAAACTCAAACCGCATTTCATTCAGCGGCAGATTGACCCAAGCAATGCCTTTCAGCCGCGTATTATTCAACAGCCGTTGCAGATGACGGCGAGTGTCATCGACATCAGGCATGGCTGTCACCCCGAGGCCCACGTCCTCGGTCACAAGAAACATCTCATGCTCATGGACAACTCGCTCACCGCTGGAAATCGGCACTCGTTGAGGCAACACAAACGGGCCGCCCAAAAGCGTCAGGAATGCCTGCCGATACAGTGGCAAATCAAGCCCCAACCCGATATCCGCACAGAACGCTATGGCGACGTCCATTAGCTGTTGGTGAGTGGCGTCATCAGGCCAATGGTAATGGCTCGTTGCGAAACGTCGGCGAAGATCATGACTCAATTGATTTGAGACAAACTCCCGCTTCACTTTCAACGGGCGAAAGTTCACCAAGCTCCCGTGATGCGTTCCGGCGAGCAGCAGGTAATTCAAGGCTTGACCGCGATGCGATGGCGACAGCATCTCCACGCATTTGCCTTCAACGATCGTGCTGTCAGCCAATAGCAGGTCAATGAAATAGTCTTTGGTGAAGTGAGCATGCCGCACTCGAATCATGACTTCCCGATTGGCCTGCAAACCGACTTGTGAGCACCGATAGGCAAGTTCTGCCTTGTAAAACTTCTCATCCAGCAGCCGACCGAATTCGTTGTGAATCGCAAACGAATGCCCCAGCATCACACGATCAATCGCGTGATATTCGTCTTGTGAGATGACTCGGATCGGTGTGGGGAGTTCGATGGGCATGGGGGATTTTAGACAAAATCATGGGGGGTAAAATCATGGGAACAAAGAGTTGGAATCTGGAGGGCAACCATGATTTTACCCTGCATGATTTTGTCTCCCTTCATTTCATGATTGCCTCGTCCAAGTTGAGAATCGTGCTCGCGATGGTCGTAAAAGCCGCGAGTTCGGTGGGATTGAGCTTTGCGTCGGTCGCAGCCTCACCGACGGCGAGCAACAACTTGGCCGCCGGTTCGTCTTTCTCAAAGTCCGCTCGTGTCCGCTCATAAGCCGCTCGCAGCACGGCGAGTTCCGCGACACGCGGCTGACGGGCGAGGAGTAAGCGGAAGCCGTAAGTGAGCCGCGAGTCCGGCGAGTCGCCTCCTTCGACCATCATTCGCTGAGCGAGAAAGCGGGCGGCTTCGACATACGTGGTGTCGTTCAGCAGGTTCAGCGCTTGCAGCGGCGTGTTCGATCGCGGCCGGCGCAGCGAACAGGTTTCACGGAACGGCGCGTCGAACAGCAGCATCGCCGGATGCGGGACGGATCGCTTCCAGTAGGTGTAGAAACTGCGGCGGTGAAGATCGTCTCCCTTGCCAGGTACATAAACGTTGTAGCCGTTGCCCGCTGTGACTTGTTCATAGAGACCGGGCGGGTGATACGGCTTCACCGACGGCCCGCCGATCTTCACAACGAGCAGACCGCTCGCCGCCAACGCTTGATCGCGAACGAACTCGCCCATCAAGCGATGACGCGGGCCGCGAGCGAGCAGGCGGTTATCGAGATCACGCTCACGCAGCACGGTGGTGAAATGCGACTGCTGCCGGTACGTGGCACTGGTGACGATCACCCGCATCAGTTGCTTCACATCCCAGCCGCTTTCGCGAAACGTCACGGCCAGCCAGTCGAGCAGTTCGGGATGGCTCGGCGGTTCGCCCTGAGCACCGAAGTCTTCGCTGGTGCGGACCAAGCCGGTGCCGAAGACCTGCTGCCAAAAGCGATTCACCGTCACGCGGGCGGTCAACGGATTGCTCGGACTGACGAGCCACTTCGCGAGACCAAGTCGATTGCGCGGCAAACCTTCTTCGAGTGCTGGCAACACGGCGGGTGTCGCGGCGGTCACAGCCTCGCCCGGTTTGTCATACGCCCCGCGCATCAGCACGAAGGTCGCTCGCGGCTGCTTCAATTCTTCCATGACGAGCGTTGTGGGGATCTCGGCTTCCACCGCTGCGATTTGCTTCTTGAGTGACTCAACCTCATCGCTGAACTGCTTGTGTTCCGGCAGAGTCTTGTCTGTGATCGCGGCGAGTTGCTCGTTCGCCGCCTTTAGCTTCTCGTTGAGCGCGGCGATCTTCGCTTCGATCTCCGGCGCGGGGAGCTTCACGAAGGGCGGAGCATTCTGGCGGATCGGGCTTCCGTAGTTGCCGACACCAAGTTCCGGCACGTTATGGAAGAACGCCTTCATCCCGTAGAACTCGCGCTGCGTGAAGGGGTCGAATTTGTGATCGTGGCAGCGAGCACAGTTGAAAGTCTGGCCCAGCCAAACAGCGGCGGTCGTCTCCACTCGGTCGGCGGTGTATTCCGCCAAGAACTCATCCGCGATGACGCCCCCTTCTTCATTCAGCATGTGATTGCGATGAAAGCCCGTCGCGACCCGTTGATCGAACGTCGCTTCCGGCAGTAGATCGCCCGCAAGTTGCTCGATCGTGAATTGATCGAACGGCTGGTTGCCATTGAAGGCCCGGATCACCCAGTCGCGCCACGGCCACAGTTCGCGATCGCGATCCACCTGATAGCCATTCGAGTCCGCGTACCGCGCCGCATCGAGCCAATCCACCGCCATGCGTTCGCCGTAATGCGGTGACTTGAGCAGTCGATCGACGACGACCTCATAAGCTTTCTCGGAGTTATCCCGCACGAAGTCATCCACTTCTGAAGGCGTCGGCGGGAGGCCGATCAGGTCGAGCGTCACACGACGAATCAACGTTTCCTTCGACGCTTCCGGCGACGGTGTCAGCCCCTCTTGAATAAGCCTCGTCTGAATGAACGCGTCGATCGGATTCCGAACCGCCGTCTTGGGATTTGAAATTTGAAATTTGAAATTTAAAATCTGTGGCGGCTCTGACTTCACCGGCGACACGAAGGCCCAGTGCGGTTGATACTCGGCCCCTTCAGCGACCCAGCGTTTCAGCAGCTCCTTTTGCCGGGGCGTCAGCTTCTTGTTCGAGTTCGGCGGCGGCATCAGTTGCTCGGCATCATCGCTGAGAATGCGTTCGATCAAAACGCTCATCTCCGGCTTACCCGGCACGAACGCCTTTTGAGCCAGCGCATCCTCGCGCACATCGAGCCGCAGTTCTCCCTTGCGGTTGTTCTTATCCGGCCCGTGACAGAAGTAGCAGTTGTCCGACAGGATCGGCCGCACGTCGCGGTTGAACTCCAGCTTTCTCGTCACCGCGTCATCCGCACGCGACGCGGCCACGAACATCAGCAACGCGAACAAGATTGCGACTCGAAATTTCAAGGGCGACATGTTGCCTCCACCTCAGCGGTTTGTGCCTGCCTGTCTTCATCCGAGCCTCGGCCTTGCCATCCGAGCTACTGCTCTGATTCGGATAGCTCGGATGGCAAAGCCGAGGCTCGGATGAAGGCAAGATCAATCAGCGCAGTTCCTTCAGATACCACTCGACGAAGTCGTTCACGGACGACTCGGCGGTTGTGTACGGGCCGGGTTGATAGCGGCTCGACAGGATACCGCGTTGATTGTTTTCGCAGATCGTGCGGTCTTGTTCGGCAGTGGTTTTCCAGAGCCAGCAGACGTTTTCGGGATCGTAGTCGCGGCCGGCAACGGCGTCGTCGCGGACGAGCCACGTCAGTTCCAATTCCGTCTCCAGCGGCGACACCGGCGTGAAGCGCGTCAGCAGCGCGTGGTCGTTGCTGACGACGTACCAGATCAGTGGGAAGTGCATGAAGCTGGTGATGCCGCCGTCGTACTGTGTGAAGTCGCCGAGCAACGGCGCGACCGGCTGGCCGTCGCGGCTTTGAGTCACAAAACCAGGACGAATGGCGACTCGGCCCCCTTGATGCCGCCCGCGCTCCGACAACTCGACGCGACCGACCTTGTGGCCGAGTTGCCGCGTCGCCGCTTCCCAGTCGCGCTCGAACGTCCGGCGCTCGTCCGCCAGTCGCTCGCTGTTCTGAGCATGAGCGTACGACATCACCGAGCAGAACTCCGGATGCGTCGGAGCACAGTGGTAGCAGTCCCAAAAATTCTCGGCGACGACTTTCCAATTCGCTCGAATAATCTCGGTCTCGCGGCGGCACACTTGCGTGCGATCGAGTCGGTACGGCGCGAGAAACTCCTCGACATCCGCCGCCGTGTGATCGAACGGCGGCGGGGCATCCGCCAGACAAACAAAGATCAACCCCGCGACGACTCGCACCGCCACCGGATGCAGGCCGAGCGATTGCCGATCGACCTCCTCCGGCAAATGCCGAGCTGCACACAGCGCTCCGTTCAAATCGTAGGCCCAGTTGTGATACGGACAGACCAGCCGCTTCGCCTGACCTTGCTCGTCGAGACAAATCCGCGACCCGCGATGCCGGCAGACATTGTGATGAGCGTGTATCACTCCCGACTCGTCGCGCAGGATCACGATCGAATCGTTCGCGATCTGATAGGTGAAGTAATCGCCCGCGCGGGGAACTCGACACGTCGGCCCGGCAAGTAACCAATGCCGCCGGTAAATGCGGTCCAAGTCCGCATCGAAGATCTGCGGCACAACATAAAACGCTTGCGGCAACGAGTGACCTCGCCGCAATTGCTGAAACAGATTTCCCAGTTCAATGGGCATCACACGCATTCCTCTGCTCTGCTTGTTATCGACGAACGATTGCAGTCACGAGTCCGTCTGCCTACATCCGAGCCTCGGCTTTGCCATCCGAGCTATCCCCATCAGAGCAGTAGCTCGGATGGCAAGGCCGAGGCTCGGATGAGGACAACGACTGCATCATGGTACGAACAGTTCGCCCCAGGTGAGTCGATCGTGAAAGCTGGTCTTGTCGGTCTTGCTTAAGGCAAACGCAGAGTGTTCGATCTTGTCGCCTCGGATGCGTTGGCGGCCGATGTCGCTCTGCTGATCGCCGGCGAGCGGCAATTTGACTTCGAGACTCCAGTAGCCGTCGCCTCGATGCGTTGCGATCGGGATGCGTCTTGTAAACCTCTTCTGGGAATCGTCAAATTGCGGATCGACTCGTCGACCTTCACCTGTGACTGCCGACAGCGACTCCTGCGGTGCGACAACATTTGGGGAATCGGATGCTTCTTTTGGAGCGATTGGCGGCGACCCGCGCGGCATGTCTGTTTTTGTGTTTGGCCAGCGCGGCCAGTGCCAGCGACCTGCGAGTCGATCCCGTGATCGGCGACGATGCGAACGACGGCGCGAAGAATCCGGTGAAGACGATCGGCCACGCCATTCGGTTGGCAATGCCGGGAGACACGATTCATTTACAGCCGGTGACCTATCAAGACTGGGCCGCGTTCTTCGACAAGTCGGGCGAGCCGGGAAAGCCAATCACGCTGGATGGGCACGGGGCGACATTGGATGGCTGCGATCCGCTCGATCCGAACGGCTGGGTCGAAGTCGAGCCGGGACTGTTTCGGAACGACAACCTCATGCCGCTGACTGACGCGATCATCGACCGTTGGTTCTTCGTGATGGGCGGCAAGCTCAACCGGATGAGTCGCTGCTCGAAGGGGCCAAGCGAACCGCTCAAGTCGCCGGGCACTTTGAAGCCGGGCGAATGGACGTTCGTGAAAGATGCCGAGCGAACGAAAACGGCGCGAGCCGGGTACATCTTCGGCACGTTCTGGTTGAGACTGCCGCTGGGACAGGCGATCGGCGACGCGAAGATCGAAATGCCGATGCGGATGGCCGGAGTCGCGATGCACGGCAAGTGTGCTCATCTGGTCGTGCGTAATCTGACGTCCACTCGGCCGTACAATGATGGGTTCAATCTCTCCGATTGCCGCGATGTCCTTTTCGAGAACATCGGCGCGATCGACTGCGGCGATGACGGCATCAGTGCTCACGGCGAGTGCCAGTATCGCGTCGATGGCTTCACGTCGATCGGCAACGCGACCGGCATCTGCGACACCGGCCACAGCGAGACCACTTACCGGCGTGTCTTCATTCGCGATTGCATCGGCTTCGATTTGTTCTTTCTCGACACCGGCCGGTATTCGGTCAGCGACGCGGTGATTCATTCGTCGGCGGCGAAGGCGCTGTACCTGCAAGGCCGAGACAAGCCGGCGGAGCCGTGTCGCGTGTCGCTCGACAACGTACTGATCCGCCGCGAACGAACCGAGAACGAAGTCCGAGTTTCGCCCAACTGCATTTTGACCGCGAAGCGCGTGACGTTCTTGAACCTCGACGTGCAAGCGACCGGTGGCGAGATCAACTGCGACCGTTGCTACTTCGGCGGGAGCGTTCCTGCGAAGTCACCACGCAAGCCACAGATGCACTTGTGGAAGGACGCGACGTGGCGCGGCGTCGGCAACTGGTACGACCTCGGCTCAGTGCGCGTCGGCCAGAGTTCATTCACGGCCGCGACGTTCGCCGGCTTTCGCCAATCGGTTCTGTCCGATCGCGACTCGCGTTGGCAGCCAGCCATCGAAGCCGACGCGCGAGCCGCCCACATCGGCAGCGATCCGATGCCGGTGATCGTTGAACAGTAATTCTTCGCCCGTCCTCATCCGAGCCGCGGCCTTGCCATCCGAGCTATTGCTCAGATTCGGATAGCTCGGATGGCAAAGCCGAGGCTCGGATGAAGATGAAACGGTGGCGTTGATACCGCGTGCATTTGGCTTACGATCTGAGTGACGGCTCGTTGAGACGTTGCCGAAAGTGAGCAACCACGGAGATTATTGAGTGACAATGCGAAGAGGTTTCATCCCTGAACTTGGCTTGCTGCTCTTGCTGATTATCGGCACGGCGACTCAAGCCGACGATCACGCGAAACGAGAATTCTTCGAGGCGAAGATTCGTCCGGTGTTGGTCAAGCAGTGCTATGCGTGTCACTCGGCGGACGCGGCGAAGGCAGGGAAGCTGAAGGGGGGCTTGCAGCTCGACACGCGCGACGGCGTGGTGAAAGGGGGCGAATCGGGGGCGATTGTTGTCTCTGGCAAACCGGCGGAGAGTTTGCTGATTCGATCGCTGCGACACATCGGCGATGCGCCGGAGATGCCGCCGAATGAAAAATTGCCGGAGACGGTCATCGCCGATTTTGAAGAATGGATTCGACTTGGTTTGCCGGATACTCGCGACGGTTTGGTCGTCGCGGTGAAGCGGGGGATGAGTCTCGAAGAAGGCCGACGCTGGTGGTCGATGATTCCGCCACGACGCTCCGATCCTCCGGCCGTGAAGAACGGCGGCTGGCCGCGCGGGGATGTCGATAAATATGTGCTCGCGAAGTTGGAAGAGAATCAGCTTGTGCCGGTTGGCGATGCGGATCGGGCGACGCTGATTCGGCGAGTCTATTTCGATTTGATCGGGCTGCCTCCCGCGCCGGATAAGGTCGAAACGTTTTTGAATGACTCGTCCGGCGAAGCGTTCACGAAGGTCGTGGATGAGTTACTCGCGTCGCCTCGATTCGGCGAACGATGGGGACGGCATTGGCTCGACGCGGCGCGGTATGCCGACAGCAACGGGCGGGATCGCAACGTGATGTGGTATCACGCTTGGCGGTATCGCGATTACGTCATCGCGTCGTTCAACGCGGACAAGCCGTTCGATCGGTTCGTGCGCGAACAGATCGCGGGGGACTTGTTGGCGGCAAATGCGAGTCATGGGAATGACTCGCCTACGTTGCGCGACGAGCAGCGGATCGCGACTGGGTTCTTGGCGCTCGGGCCGAAGGCATTCGAGGAATTGAAGCCGGAGATCTTTCGCATGGATGTGATCGACGAGCAGATCGAAGTCATCGGCCGTTCGATCCTCGGTTTGTCGATCGGCTGCGCGAGATGTCACGACCACAAGTTCGATCCGATTCCGACGCGCGACTACTACGCGCTGGCCGGCATCTTGCGGAGCACTCAGCCGCTGTACGGGCATGGGCCGCGCGGCATCAAGGCGACGCTGCACAATCACTCGGAGCTGATCGCCATCGGGCCGGACGCCGAATCGCTGGAGCCGAGCGGTCTCGCGTACTTCGAGAAGCTCAATGAGTTGAACCTCGCTCAGAACACCTCGCGATCGTTGCGATATGGCGTCGTGCGACGAGTGGCCGATGCGAAGAATCAGATTAAGTTGCCCGGTGCCGACTCGGTCAAGCTGCAAGCGGACATCGACCGCATGGAGGCGGAGATCAAAGACTGGGACATCAAAGTCAAAGCGGCCGAGGCGGCGTTTCAAGCAGCGATGGATGCTCAACCGCCGCAGCCCGGCTGGGCGATGGGGGCTTGTGATCGCGCAAAGCCGGAGGACTGCCGTGTTCACATTCGAGGCGAGACGACAAACCTCGGCGACGTCGCGCCGCGTGGCGTGTTGCAAGTGCTGCCGAACTCCGTGTCGGCGATTCCCGATTCGCACAGCGGGCGGCTGGAGTTGGCGGACTGGCTGACATCGCGCGACAACCCGCTGACCGCGCGCGTGTTCGTCAATCGCGTTTGGCTGCATCTCTTCGGACGCGGTCTCGTCACGACGCCGGATAACTTCGGAGTGAACGGTTCGCGGCCGTCGCATCCGGAGTTGCTCGACGATCTCAGCGTGCGCTTCATGGAACAGAGATGGTCGGTCAAGACGCTGATCCGCGAACTCGTGCTGAGCCGCAGTTATCAACTGGCGAGCGAAGTAGGATGGGCTTCCAGCCTGAAGATTACCCACAACTCTTTCAGGTTGTCAGGAGTCTGAATGAGAGGCGAATTCAGGCAAGTCATTTGGTGGATGGCAGTCGCAACGGGGGACCGAGTTTCGGCACGGGATTTGCGCCCGACTCTTTGGAATTGTGGAATCCTTCGCTGGGGCTGTCAGGGTGACAGTCGAGCGGTGGGGACGGCACTCTCAAGGAGGGGCAGATGCTCGTGGAACTTGATCCGCAAACGTGGGCTCGGCAGCAGTTCGGCGCGTGTCAGTTGGGAGATTCGCGGCGGACGGAGCGGGTGGTGAAAATGGCGGCTCGATTCGCGGAACGGCCGGATGGCGGCACCGGGGCGCAGACCGAAAACTGGGACGATCTGAAGGCGGCCTATCGCTTCTTCGACAATGACGCGGTCTCGTTTGAA
>JAYVQJ010000323.1:0-2372 GCA_043777235.1 Planctomycetia bacterium | reverse complement strand
CAAACACGCAGTGATTTCTTGCGATCCGTATCACAGAATCCATGAACGAATTGGAGCCGGACCATGAATCGAATTCTTGCGTGTTGCGTTCTCGTGGTGGCGTTACTGTTTCCGACTCTTTTGCCGGCACAGGAGATTCTTCGCGGCACGCTCAAGAAATTGGACATCCCCAACAAGAAGGTCACGGTCGAGATCGACGGCAAGCAGCGCGAGTTCACACTGACGGACGACACGCGTGTGCTCAACAGTTCGGGCAAGGACTTGGCTGAGAAGCTGAAGGATTTCAAGGAAGGGAGTGCCATCATGGTGGCTCCCGTCACTCGCGACGGCAAAGAATTGCGAGGCATCGCGCTGGGTGACCGGCAAGGGGGGAATCAGCCGGCTCGCAAGAACGACGGACGACCCGTTTCGCCCGATACGAAATCGCTCAAGCCGCTGAGTGAACTCGGACGTGAGAAGTATCAAGGCTTCGAGGGTGGCTTCTATCACGAAGGCCGCAACGAGCGGCCGAAGGAACACGAAGCGTCGGGACTGAAACTCGCTCGGCAAGTACAACCATTGAACGCTCAAGGTCAGCCCGATCCGAATGGCAAGATCGTGCTGATGTCGGTCGGCATGAGCAATACGTCGCAGTCATCCGAAGGCTTTCAGCGTGCGCTGCGTGACGCATCCGGTGTGAACCCGCGAATGCAGTTCGTCAACGGTGCTCAAGGTGGCATGACCGCGGCCGCCATCCAAGACCCGAACGATGGACGCACCGGGAAGAGATATTGGGACACCGTCGATGAGCGATTGAAACAAGCGGGAGTTTCGCGTGAGCAAGTGCAGGTCATCTGGATCAAGCAAGCTGACGGCGGGCCGACGCAAGGCTTTCCGAAATACGCTCAGACGTTGCAGGCCGAGCTGGCTCGCATCGTGCAAATCTTTCCCGCACGGTTTCCGAACGCGAAGCTGGTGTACCTGTCGAGCCGCACCTACGGCGGCTATGCGACCACCGGGCTGAATCCCGAACCGTACGCCTTCGAGTCCGCGTTCTCAGTCAAATGGCTCATCGAGCAGCAGATCGACGGCGACAAATCACTCAACTTCGATCCCGCTCGCGGTGAGGTGAAAGCTCCGTGGCTCAGTTGGGGACCGTATCTGTGGGCGAACGGCTCGACGCCGCGCAAAGACGGCTTCGCATACGAGCCGGCCGACTTCACCGCAAACGACGGCACACATCAATCACCCTCCGGCCAACGAAAGGTGGGGGAGTTGCTGTTGAAATTCTTTGAGACCGACTCGACGACGAAGCCGTGGTTCACGAAACGGTGACGTGCGGCACTCGTGAATCAATTTCGCCACCCCGCCGTTCAAGCGCCGAGCGCTCGCGATTGCCGCACATCAAGGCAAACTGTTCTGCCTCGGCGGAATGCAGGAGCAAGGTGGCACGACGACCGCCGTCGCGATCTACGATCCGAAAACGAATGCTTGGTCGGAAGGCCCGGCGTTGCTCGGCGGCAGCATGGACGGCTTCGGCTCTTCGACGTTCGCATGTGACGGTTCACTGTTCGTGACCACGATGTCCGGCTCGATCCAACGCCTGTCAGATGATGGCCAGGCGTGGGAATACCTCGGCCAGTTGGCTCATCCTCGCTTCTTCCATCGCGTACTGCCGTGGAACAACTCGTAGCTCGTCGTGGTCGGCGGAGTCAGCATGACCAGCGGCAAAGCCGACGCTCTGGAGTGGCTGTCGATCAGCGACATGAAGACGGTTGCGAAGTAGGTTGGCCAGCTGAATCGCGGAAGAGAATGATGAGAAACTCATCAAATCATGTGCGTGTTTTCACGGTCGTTTCATCGACGCGTTGTACGATCCTGTCTTCGCCGGCTGAATGGGATTGGCTGGCTGTGGTCTGACACAACTGAAAAGGAAATGCGATGACGAAACTTGCTGCGTGGATGCTGACGTTGGCTGTGGGATTGGGGGGAACATTCGCGGTGTTCGCCTTTGAAAAGGAAAAGGAGGATGAAGAGGGAGCCGTTGCGATTAAGTTCTCCGAGTGCCCGGCCGCCGTGCAGAAGACTCTGACGCGCGAGGCTCGTGGGGCGAAGATTGAAACAGTGGATTTGGAGAGCGACGACGGTCGGGTCGTGTTTGAAGCCGACGTCAAAATCGACGGCAAGAACTATGAGATTCTCGTGGCTCCAAACGGCGCGTTGATCGCGAAGAAGCTCGATGAAGACGAGGAAGAGAATGAAGTCGAAATGAAGTTGGCGGATTGCCCGGCGGCTGTGCAGAAGACGTTGAAGCGCGAAGCCGATGGCGCGACGATCGACAAGGTCGATAAGATGTCGAAGGAAGGTCGCAATCTGTACGAGATCGACGTGAA
>JAYVQJ010000322.1:0-2373 GCA_043777235.1 Planctomycetia bacterium | reverse complement strand
TCCGAGTCCCGTACCACCGAAGCGGCGCGTGGTCGTACCGTCGGCTTGCTCGAATTCGTTGAAGATACGGCCGAGCTTCTCGTGAGGAATCCCGATGCCCGTGTCACGCACGATAAAATGCATCGCGACCTCTTGGGGCATGTTCTCACCGTGCCCGTTCTTGACCGGCACGATCCCGTTCTCTGCCGAGGCACGCATCACGCTGGCCGCTGTCGCAGACGGAGTGGGCAAATTGGAGACCTGTCCCCCGTCGACCAACGAGACTTCGACAACAACTTCACCGCGCTCCGTGAATTTGATCGCATTGCCGACGAGATTCACGATGATCTGCCGCAGTCGGCCGCTGTCGCCGATCAGCGAATCCGGGACATTCGGAGCAATGTGCGCGGCAAGTTCGAGTCCCTTGCTGTCGGCTCGGTGCGCGAGCGCTCGTAGCGTCTCGCCCAGCGAATCACGCAGTAGGAATTCGTGCGGATCGAGTTCCAGTTTGCCCGCTTCAATCTTCGAGAAGTCGAGGATGTCGTTGATGATGTGCAGCAGTTGCTCGGACGACGAGCGGACCATATCGAGATAGTCGCGCTGTTCCGGCGTGAGGCTTGTATCGAGCGCGAGGCCGGTCATGCCGAGGATGCCGTTCATCGGCGTCCGAATCTCGTGCGACATGTTCGCGAGGAACTCGCTCTTCGCGCGGTTGGCCGCTTCGGCGGAATCCTTGGCGGCTTGCAGATCGACGCGAGCTTTGACCATGTCGCTGATGTCTCGCGAGATGCCGAACGTCCCGATGATCTGACCGCGCGTGTTTCGCAGCGGCATCTTCGTGGACGAGATCCAACTCTTCGAACCGTCCGGCCACGTCGCTTCTTCCTCGATGCTGAGGTTCGGCCGACCGGTGCGCATGATTTCCAACTCGTCCCGAAAGGCATGACGGGCGTAATTGTCGGGGAAGAAATCTTGATCGGTCTTGCCGAATGCCTCTTTCGGATCTTTGACTCCCAGCTTTTTCGCGAGGGCTGAATTGACTCTCAGGAAGCGACTCTGCTCGTCCTTGAAATAGATGTAGATCGCCTCGGTCAGATTCAGCATTAACTCTTGAATGACCGAACGTTCTTGCTCGAGTGCCGCCTCGGTTCGCTTTTGATCGGTCAGGTCACGGACGATGCAGGTGAAACGGATTTGCCCACTCCAACGCACGACACCGACGGACAGTGACATGGGAAACTTTGTGCCGTCCTTGCGGCGACCCTCGACTTCGCACGTCAAGGATTTAGTGCTGACCCGTACGTCCGACGAGACTCGGATGCCGCTGCTGCTGTCGTCATCGTTCAGGACTTTGTGGTACACGAAGTCTCTCACCCGGCGATCCGCATCGACGATCCAATCCATCACCGCTTGATTTTCGACAACGGACGCGCTGACGCCGAACATCACTTCGGCCGCGGCGTTGAAATCTTCGATCCGCAGGTGCTGGTCGAAGGTGATGATGCCGTCCGCCGCGTTGCTGACGATCGCGCGCGTGCGTGCTTCCGTCTGACGCAACTGCGTTGACGTACGATGAACTCGCTGCAACAGCAACAACACTCCGAGTAAGCCGAAACCGTAGGCCAGAACAGTACCGTTAATGGTGTAGAGCAATGCCGAATACGTTGTGGCGACCTGTTGATCGAGCGGCCGAATCACTTCGAGCACGCCGCGCACGTCGTTGAGTTTCCAATCTCGCTTCGGGCTGTCGGGGTGCGAATTGTGGCAGTCGATGCAGCTCTGCTTTTTCATGCGGTCGGCCAATGCCAGACGAATCGAAGGCCGGCCTAGGTAGTTCTCGATTCGCCAATAAGTGTCGTCGGCCGACACTCGCATACGTGTGAGTGCCTCTTGCTCGAACGGATCGAGAACCCGCTCCTTTCGATTCGGAAACGGAAATTCGCTGAAGAGCCGGACGTAAGCTCCCTCGCGCGCTTTGCTGAGCCGGTCGCCAATGCCCATCGTCAACGTCGCTGGTAATGGGATCGCGTGTTCTTGCGAGGCGTAGTCGTGCGTCGCGTGGATATCGAGTTTCTGGAGTCGCTCGACAACTTCGCTGGTATAGATTTGCCGGACTTCTTCGATCGTGCGCGCCTGGAGCGTGACACCTTGCAATGCCATCTCTCGGTACAAGGCGTCGATCTGGTGGCTCAAAAGCCACAGCAGTCCGCCAGTGCTGACGACCAACAACGGTAGCAGCCAGAGCGAGAGTCGCTCGCTACTCACTCGTGAGAAACGTCGCCAACGATGCTTCCAGGTCCGAGCGGTGGATCGTGGTTTGGGTTCAGGCATGGAGGTTCCGTGCTCGTTTCTCAGGGCTGGCTAATTTTTCAAACGTAGGGTGTGGTCGAGTCA
>JAYVQJ010000321.1:0-2373 GCA_043777235.1 Planctomycetia bacterium | reverse complement strand
TCGCTCTTCTTCTCTCGCGCCGTTCTTGAGTTCGAGCAACTCGTGCTTACGAAGTTCGTGCTCCGCTTTGGCGGCGGCGAGCTGGATCTCGACGTTGCGCGTCAACAGCTTTGCCAGCGGTTGACCTTTCGTGACGCGGTCGCCTTCGTTGACCAGAAACTCGATGACTCGGCCGGAGACCGCACTTCCGATCTCACTGTGTCGTCGCGCTTTGACCGTGCCGACGAATGCTCGGCCGGATGAGAGGTCGTGCCGTTCGAGAATCTCGGCGACGGTCACTTTCGCCGGCCCCATTTGGGCGAGCGACGTTGACGTCGAGAGGATTGTTACGGCCAACGAAAGGCCAACGAACAAGGATCGTATCCAAGTGAATTGCATGCCTGCATTCCGTCACAGAGAAGGTGAGCCAATATCGGGCGAGGACCGTGGGAGCTCTGAATCCGCGTGGGGCGTGAGTTTATTCTCCGCACGGCGAGAAACGAAACATTCATCAGCCGGAACGCGCTAGCGTCCGGTTCAAACCGGGGCTAGCGCCCTGCGGCTAATGTTCCAAATCTGACCGTTCGGAGAATATCGCCATGCACCAAGGCAACGACAGGGGCAGCATGTCCCGATGCCATCAAATGCAGTGAGCCTCGCGCGCGGAGGGGTGGCGATTTCGCGGACTATGACGGTCAGCGCGGGAGATTTGGGATCGCTCGAAAGCGTTTGATGATCTCCTCGACCGCGTCGATGACGTGCTGCACGTCGTCATCGGTCATGCGACTGTAGATCGGGAGCGAAATCTCTCGTGAGTATTCTTGCGTCGCCACCGGACAGCTTTCCGGTTGATAGCCGAGTGCGGCGTAGTTGGGTTGCATGTGCAGCGGCGGCGGCATGACGGTCGCACCGATTCCGCGCGAGCGCAACTCCGCCAGGAATTGATTGCGTGAGCAACGGAGTCGCTGAAGGTTCAATCGCAACAGAAACAGATGCCAGGCGTGCTGCGAATCGGAGCGATCAGACGGACATTGAAGCTCGACGAAGCGGCTGAACGTGACGTTGTACGTGACCGCAATCTCGCGACGTCGTTGCCACATCGCCGTGGCTTTACGAAGTTGAGCCAATCCGACCGCTGCCGAGAGATCACACATCGACGCTTGATAGCCGTCCGATGAGAGCGCCAACAGTTGTGCGTCGTCATATCCGGCCGGCTTTGCGGAGCCACGTCCACGTCGCAAGCGGCCGTTGTCGGAGAGGGGACTCGCTCGTTCCGGCATCGAGTGCGATGTTGAACCAGCAGTGACAGAGTCGGTCGCGGAGCGGCTAGGTTCATCATCTAGCGGAGGAGGTGTCAAATCCCAGGGACTCATCACCAGCAAACGACAACGATCCGCCAACGGAGCATGGTTCGTGCAAATGAATCCACCCTCACCCAGCGACAAGGCTTTTTGAGCGAAAAACGTGAAGACCGACACGTCACCCAAGGCTCCAACCTTGCGATGCCGATAGGTCGCTGGCAGGGCTTGCCCGGCATCCTCGATCACCAGCAGGCCGTGCTGCCGAGCGATCTCCAGTAATTCATCCATCTCCGCCGGTAGTCCGGCGACATGCGAAATCAATACGGCTCGCGTGTGTTCATTGATCGCCGATGCGAACAATTCGGGACTAAGGTGCAGCCCACGCTCGGTGACATCGACGAAGCACGGAGTTGCTCCGGCCGCGCGCACCAGTTCGGCGGCGGCGACCGGCGCGAACGGACTCATGATGACTTCGTCGCCGGGTTTGAGATTGATTGCCTGCAATGCCAATCGAAATGCCATCGTGCCGTTGTTGACGGCGATCGCATGCTTTGCGCCCACGAACTTTGCGAACTCTTGCTCAAATTGCCGCGTCTTCGGGCCGGCCGAGAGCCAGCCGGCGCGGAGTGTTTCCGTCAACTCGGCAAGTTCCGAGTCATCCAAATCGGGAGCACTAAATGGCACAAACCGTTCTCCGCGCGCAGCGTGTCGCGGCCGCGGTTCGCGCGAGCCAGAAAACGCCGAGTCGGTCAGTTCAGAAGAACCGGCCGGGAACGGGAGCGGGGGCGGCATGGTGGAAACTTTCCGGGGTCTGACGACTGCCAGAACAAGCACCACACGATACGAAGTGGTCTTGCCCTGTTCCGAGCGGTCGTCCTTCGGCAAACCGCATTCCGCTCACCACCGCGCGCCCCGTCGCATCTCGCGAAGGCGGAGTGTTATGCCGATTAAGCCAGTCGTGCCGATACTCTCGCCGCGATTGACGGATGCAAACGGAGCATTTCTTTGGCCGGATATTCGAGTTGTCATTCCTAAAGCGATTTCTGCCAGCGGCGTGTCAACGGGAACGAGCGGATCGTTGATAAGCGGTGTT
>JAYVQJ010000320.1:0-2380 GCA_043777235.1 Planctomycetia bacterium | reverse complement strand
ACACGCTAGGCGCAATTATTCATGGTGATTTAGTAACCCGAAGCGTCAGCGAGGGCGTCGTCACGATTCACCCTCGCTGACGCTTCGGGTTACTTCGCGGCAGTTCGCTTCCTCAATGAGGAGGCCATGAATCATTCAGTCGAGCGTCCGGTTCGGACTGTCGATGGATTCTCGAACCGGACGCTCGCGCGTTCCGGCGGATGGTCTGAGGCAAAGCCTCGCTGGGATTTTCGAGTCGCGGAGTGACTCGCCTACTATTCTCCGCGAGTCTACTTAGCTGAAAATCTGAGGCAACGTGGCGGTCGCTCGAAACTGTGGGAGGTCGATGTCGCTTTCGACGGGACTGCGCCGCAGAGCGAACCGATCGACCTGCTCCGGCTGGCAATACCCGCCGGCGTGCGCGAACGACCAGCGAAATCCGTGTGCTCGCAATGCCGCGCGAGTAAATTCGTTGAAGCTTTCCGGCTTGCCGTTCGGATAACTGAAGGCGTCGATCGGCCCGCCGAGTTCCGCGACCAACCGCTGTTGGCATTCGCCGATTTCCCAGTCCTGTTGGTCCGCCGTCTGGTTCGCGAGGATCGGATGCGTCACCGAATGACCGCCGAACGTCATGCCACCGGCCTGCATCTCGCGGAGCATGTCCCAAGTCATCCACAGGTCCGTCGCCATTGATGCCGGACATCGTCCCGTGCCGAGTCCCTCCGCCAGGAAGTCCAGATACATGCCGGTCAGCTCATTGCCGAGCGATTTGTAGACAGCCAGAAACCTTTCGAACGCGCGTTCGCAATCCGGTTGACCGAGTGCAACCGATGACGGCAGCCACTCGTTTGCGGGCAGCGATTCGACCGAAGTGGTCCGCGTCATCCAAGCCAACTCGTCCCACCACGGAACGCTCGGCCGGTCGATGAAGCCGGTTGAGATGAAGAACGTCGCCGACACGCCATGCGACTTCAAGATCGGAAACGCGATCGAAAAGTTGTCGCGATATCCATCGTCGAACGTGACCATCACGAACCGCCCGCGCGGTTGCTTCAAAGAATGTTCGAGATCGCCGAGTCCGATCACGTCGAAGTTCTTGCTCAAGAAGAGAAGTTGCCGATCGAAGTCCTTGGCCGACGCACTCCACAGATTGCGATCGAACAGCGAATCGCCGGGCTCTCCGATCCGGTGATAATTGAGGATCAGCACGCCATTCCACGAATGCGTCGTCCGCAGGAGTCGTCCGCAGCCGGTCACGTCGAGCGTGCGTGCCAAGAGTTCGCGTTTAGTCAGCATGAGGTCGGCCTTTCACACATCGGTGTCGTGATCTGCCATCGTCAGGTACCACTCGTCCGTTGCGACCGACGTTCGCACGAGCACTGCGGTCGAATCTTGGCGGCGCGAAAATCCCGCCGACTGCAACTGCCGATAGAACTCCGGTGGCGCGAAGCACGACATCCGAATCGCACTCGATTGTCGTCGTCGCGCGAATCGAGTGAACTCCGACAACAACAACTCCGTGGAGCCTTCGTCTGCCAGCAAGTCAGAGATGCAGACCGAGTCCTCGTCTCGATACGAAACGACGTAACCCAGTAACTCACCACGTCGCGACAGCGTGAAGATTTCGTATTCGAGATCGGGACACTTCGAGAACCGCCATTTGAGGAAGTCCGCCGTTCGCTCACCAATGACTCCACGCCGTCGAGACACCCGTTGCCAAAGTTTGTCGAACCGCTCATCAAATTCCCTTGGCGACTCGGCGACGACATCGGCGGGCAGGCGACGGCCGCTCGGCGATTTCCATCGCAGCGCCGCGTCCACAAACGGAGCGGCCAACTTTGCAGCGAGCTGCGATCGCAACACGTCGCGTAGTTTGAATTCGCTCCGCAACAACTTCGTCCAATTGGAAACAGCCCCGATCTGTCGATAGCCGCAACGCTTCAAGACCGCCGCCGCACGCGGAATCGGCAAGCCGTACAAACACGTCAGCCCGTTCTGATCCGCCGTTTGAGTCACCGCGCGAGCCAGAGTCATCGCCGGCCCAACCGAACGCTGGCTCTCATCGACGTTCAGATCAATCGCCGCGCCTCCCTCGACCATCTCGCCGTCGATGGCGAACCGTCGAGACAGGCAACCGGTCGATCCAATGAATCGCGGCTCGCCCAACAGAAACGCTTCCGCTCGACCCGATTCGTACAGCCAGCCGAAACGACTCGCCGAAGCGTCCGGCAGATTGCGTCGCCACAATTCCAGCACCGGTTCGCGCGCGTCACGAACATCCGGCTGAGTGATTCGCCAAGTTGTTGATGAGGCGAGGGTGGGCATGTCAGCCTTTGAGTTGGGCCGGGGACCAAACGAAACTGCGCAAGCGAGCGGGGCGGCGTCAGCCCCCCGGTGCGTC
>JAYVQJ010000319.1:0-9224 GCA_043777235.1 Planctomycetia bacterium | reverse complement strand
TGTGCGGGCCGACGGTTTACAAGCCGGCTCACATCGGGCACATGGTCGGGCCGGTCATCTTCGACACGATCAAGCGGTATCTGGCGTACTCCGGGTATCAGGTGACGTGGGTCGTCAATATCACCGACGTGGACGACAAGTTGATCGTGAAGGCCAATGAACTCGGCACGACCGTCGAAACGTTGGCCAAGAAAATGACCGAGGATTACCTCGACAATCTGCGGACGCTCGGTGTGGATGGCATCGACCACATGCCCTACGCGACGCAGTACATCAAAGAGATGCAGGAGATCATCTCTGACCTGATCGAGAAGGGCTTCGCGTACCCGCTCAACGGCGACGTCTATTTTGAATGCACGAAGGACGCCGACTACGGCAAGCTCAGCGGTCGCAACCTGACCGAGATGCTGGCCGGCACGCGCGCGGAAACTCGCGACGGCAAGCACAACCCCGCCGACTTCGCGTTGTGGAAAGGCTCGAAGCCGGGCGAGCCGGCCTGGGACAGCCCGTGGGGACCGGGGCGTCCCGGCTGGCACATCGAGTGTTCCGCGATGGCTCGCAAGCTGCTCGGCGACACGATCGACATTCACGGCGGCGGACTCGACCTGATGTTTCCGCATCACGAGAACGAACTCGCCCAGTCCGAGTCCTGTACCGGCAAACCGTTCGCTCGGTACTGGCTGCACAACGGCCTGCTCCGAAAGAGCGGAGCCGGCGGCAAGATCGGCGGCGATCACAGCCGTCACGGCGATGCAGCGGTTTCTCAAACAGCCGACATGATGGCCGAGAAGCTGGCTCAAGAAGAACAAAAACTGGCCGGCTCGAAGGGAGCCGAGTCCGTGAAGACGGCCGTCTTCGCGAAGTTCGATCCCGAAACTGTTCGCTTCTTCCTGATGGCGACGCACTACCGCAGCCCGGTCGATTTCGGCGACGACCGCTTGGCCGAAACCGAAAAGAGCATCGACGGCTTTTATCGGCTGATCGAATCCTTCGGCCGCGCGACCGGCAAGGATTTTTATTCGCTGCCCGTTCCGACGACGCGAGCGGAGTCGGATCGCACTTGGGGAATCTCAGTCTCGGAGAGACTGAGCTACGAAAATGAACTCACCGCGTTGCGATCGCGATTTCTCGATGCGATGGACGACGACTTCAACACCGGAGCCGCAACCGCCGCGCTGTTCGATCTTCGCAAGACGCTCAACGGTTTCATCACCGAAGAAAAGCTCGAAGGCGAAGGCCGTTCAAATGCCGCCGCTCAAGCTGCGCTGCTTCGCGGCGTCACGCTCTTCAAAGAGCTAGCCAATCTCTTGGGTGTCTTCCGCAAGCCGCTCGAAAAGAAATCCGCTGGCGGAGGCGACGACGAGTTCGTCAACAGCCTGATGCAACTGCTGATCTCACTGCGAGCCGACGCTCGCAAAGCCAAGCAATTCGAGATCGCCGACAAAGTCCGCAAGGGACTGGCCGAGTTGAAGGTGACGCTCGAAGACCGCCCAGAGGGCACGATCTGGCGACGCGAGTCGTAGGATGGGCACTCTTGCTCGTCCGTTTTCGATGCGGGACGGGCAAGAGTGCCCATCCTACGAACCAAGCAGCTCGCGCACGCTCGCGCCGATATCGGCCGACTTCATCAGCGATTCGCCGACGAGGATCGCTCGGCAGCCGGCGGCGGTGAGGCGTTCGACGTCGGCTCGCGTGCGGATGCCGCTTTCGGCGACCAGCAGCGATTGAGCGGCGATGCGCGGGGCCAGCCGGATCGTGTGGTCGAGGTCGGTGATCATCGTCTTCAAGTTGCGATTGTTGACGCCGACCAGCGGCGGTTGCAGCTTGAGCACTCGGTCGAGGTTGTCCGGCTCGTACAGCTCGATCAAGCATTCCATGCCGAGTTCGCTGGCGTAGAAGTAGAGATCGCGCAGGTGGCAGTCGTCGAGGCATTCGGCGATCAGCAGAATCGCATCCGCCCCCGCCGCGCGAGCTTCCAGCACTTGATAGCGATCGACGATGAAATCCTTCCGCAGTACCGGCAGCGAGACCGCTTGCTTGATCGCGGTCAGGTATTCGAGCCGCCCTTGAAAATACTTTTCATCCGTGAGGCAACTGATGCAGGCCGCTCCGTTGGCCGCATAAATCTTCGCAATCGCGACCGGATCGAAGTCCGCTCGAATCAACCCAGCCGACGGCGACGCCTTCTTCACTTCGGCGATCATCCCAACGCCAATCCGCTCGGCCGATGTTCGTAACGCCGCGACGAAATCGCGCACCGGCGGCGCGGAAGCCAATTCCGATTCCAAAACGTCGGCAGGCTTCCGCTGCTTCGCTTCTGCAATTTCGGTTCGCTTGTGAGCGACGATTTCATTCAGCACGTTGGGCATATCGGTACTCAAAACTCCGCGTCTTCGCTTGAACCTCAACCTGTAGGCAGAAAAGAGTGGCTCACGCGAAGGCGCGGAGACGCGAAGGAAAGTGGCGGAACAAAAACTTCTTTGAAGTTAGCACTCTATCGGACCTCGAGAACCGGCGGAACGATCCGCACACTCGGAGAATTGGGGCGTGAAAATGGCCGCTCTGGCATCGGGCCTTCTTGATGCAAGGCGTGCGATCCGATAACAATGGCACCCATGCCAATCATCCCGCCAGATTCGTAGCTCAGTCACTCCGTGACTGAGATTCCGGTTGTTGGCGGGTTGAAGAATACTGCCTACCAGCCTGCCGTCGAAAATCAACCGCTTTTGAATGCGAGTCACGGAGTGACTCGCCTACGTTGAGGACACCACTCATGGCCGTGACGAATCGCATCGGTTGCTCTGAGTTCCGCAGTAGTTTGCTCAGTCGGCGTAGCTTTTTGAAAGCAGGTGCTCTGGGCTTGGGAGCGAGCGGGCTGTCGCTGGCGGATGTGCTTCGCGGCGAGGCGGCGAACAACGGAGCGACTCGCAAGAACAACGTGATTATTCTCTGGATGCGCGGTGGGCCTGCACATCAAGACATGTGGGATCCAAAACCGGAAGCTCCCGTCGAGTACCGTGGTGAGTTCGGCGTCATGCAGACCAAAGTGCCGGGCATCATCCTGTCCGACATGCTGCCGATGTCGGCGGCGTGCCAAGACAAGTGGTCGATCATTCGGAGTCTCAATCATCACGACGCGGGGCATTCGACCGGCGATCAGATGTGCTTCACCGGATACAACTCCGGCCCGAATCCCGACGAGAACATTCATCCGAGCTGCGGCAGCGTCGCCTCCGAACAACTCGGTCATTTGAATCCGGACATGCCGGCGTATGTCATGATCCCGAAGATGCTGCCGGGAGCGAACTCGGCGTATCTCGGCGTCGCTCACAAGCCGTTCGAGACGCTGGCCGACCCGGCTCAAGACGGACCGTTCAAGGTGCCGAACTTCGCATTGCCCGATGGACTGACGGCAGATCGACTCGGTTCACGGCGTGAAGTGCTGCAAGGCTTCGACCGCATCCGTGCGGAGATCGACCGCTCCGGCCAGATGACGGCGATGGACCGTTTCCAAAACACCGCGTGGGGCATCTTGAGTTCCGACAAAGCTCGTGATGCGTTTGATCTCGATGCCGAACCGCAAGCGATCCGCGAACGCTACGGCTTCATGCCCGCGTTCGATCCGAAAGCGATCGACCGTTGCGGCGCTCCCGCTTGGAGCCAACGCATTTTGTTGGCTCGACGATTGGTCGAAGCCGGTGTCCGGGTCGTGACGGTTGATGTGCGTTGGTGGGACACGCATGTGAAAGGCTTTGAGTCGCTGCGACTCGGCTTCCTGCCGCGTTGGGACCGGGCGTTCTCGGCATTGATCGAAGACCTCGAACAACGCGGTTTGCTTGATTCGACTCTGGTCGTCGGGTGGGGCGAGTTCGGACGCACTCCGCGAGTCAACAACAACGCCGGTCGCGATCATTATCCGAACGTCTTCAGCGCGGTGCTCGCGGGCGGGCCGGTGAAGGGTGGCCGAGTCGTTGGCTCATCCGACGCCATCGCCGCGTTCCCGAAGAGCAATCCGAAATCTCCGCAAGACGTGCTCGCGTTGATCTATCGCCATCTCGGCGTGGACGTAAATCGCAACTACGTCAACCGCGCCGGACGCCCGCACCCCGTGTTGCCGTTCGGCACGCCGGTTGATGAGTTGTGCTAAGTTGAGCTGGGTTCTTGGGCCGGCACTTCTTCGTTCTTTTCTTCCATAGCCGGGGCTTCTTCGTTGATCGCGCCCTGCGGCTTGAGCACTTTGTCGATCGCTTTTTCGAGTTCGTCAGCGATGTTGACCTCGAATGGTTCGTCAGGCACGTTGGCAGCGTCTGCTTTCTCTTTGGCTTTATCGAGGAACGCTTTTAGCTCCGCATCGGTGAGGTGTTCCTTGAGCCTGTCGCCGCCGCCCGGTTGGGTTTCCATGACGAGCTTCATGACTTCCTGAGTGTCATTTTGCGGGATGGTCTTCTCGAAGGCTCCGCGAGCCAGTCGTTGCAGCGTGCGGCGGCCGCTCTCCTTGTCTTCATTCGAGAGATTGGATGGCTTCAGGTATTTCTCGTCGGCAGCCATCACCATGCCCAGCGGCAAGAGCGGGCTTTGAGCGATCTGCTCCATCACGGCGACAAGCTGTTCGGTACTGACTTTTTCGGCCTTGAAGTCGTCGGCGAGTTCGTTAATTCGCTTGAGAATCCGTGCCTTGTCCTCCGCTGGCAACGAGGACTTGGCGATGGCATCGGCGGCGACTTTCTTGGTGAGATCGGCCGCCATCTCCTTCCAATTCATGGCGATCCAGATGCCTAGCCCCGCGAAGATCAACAGCAACACACCCATCGCACAACCGCAGCCGAGCGCAACGTTCTTGCAGCCGCTGGATGATTTAGGAGGCGAATCAAAACGCTCATTCGATGCGTCGGCGTTTTGGTTCTGGTCGTGGTCGTGATCATCGAGAGTGTTGGACATGATTGGATGAGGGGCGGGGGGTTAGGGGTTGGGGATCAAAAGTTTGTAGCCGGTTGAAATTAACGAGTGCCACGGCTGTTCGAGGAGCCAGTCGATCGCTGGATCCCGACTCGTCATTTTACAACTGGGATTGCCACCACAGTCGCCATGCGCGTTTGTCGAAGCCGAAGTCTTTGTGAGAGAGTGCTCGCAAGGCTTCGAGGGCCTCGGCGTTTTGCAATGGGACTCGCACGGTGACCCATTTGACCGGCGGTGCTTTGACGTTCGAGTTGTCGATCACCACACCGTAGGGGAGTTGTCCGGCTCGCAGCGCCGCTTCGACATCGGGAGGAAGTCCACTGGTTCTGCCGGAGGACGAGCCATCTCGATTGAAGCCAACGTTATACGCCGGTGCTTGTGGAACACGAATTTTGTGCGAGGTTGCAAGCGCCTCGACCAGTGACGGAATCGACTGACGAACTCCGCATTTGGCGAGCAGGTTAGACGCTCGTCGCACGATCAAGTTCGACTCGTCATGCAAGGCACGTTCGATGATCGGCGCGGCGGCGACTCGTTGTTCGTCGTTGAAGACACCGAAGGCCGAGCTTTGCAAAGTTGGTTCCGCATCCCAGAGTGCCACGCGGACCAACGCGGGGATCGCGGCCTGTCCGTCGATTTGTGCCAAGGTCTGCACGGCGAGACGACGAACTTCGATATTTGAATCACTCAGCAGGAAGTCGACGATTGCCGGGACCGCATCAGGATCGCGCAGCTCGCGGAACTTCACTGCTGCGTCGCCGCGCTTCGTCGTGTCGCGGCCGTTGAGCCAGCCGAGCCACAATCGAATCTTGGGACGCCATTCGTTTTGCTCGCGCTGCCTCGACACGCCTGATTCTGCCAGATCACGCTCGACGGTCGTGATGAGTCGCCCTTTGTAGCGCACGTAGCCAGCGGCGAGCAGTTCGGCATCCGCTTCTTCAGGCGTCGTCCACTGATTGCCTTGGCGGCGATGTCCGAGTCCGTGTCGCGCCGGCTTGTGTTCGGGATCGAGATCCAGAATCCGTTGCAGTTGTTCTTTGCGATGCTCGGCAAGTCCGTGCTGTCGGCACCATTCGGCAAGTCCCCAATGTCCTTCGACAGTGTCGGTGACTTGGCGTGCAAGCGACTCGTACTCCTCGACAGCGCGCGGGCGTTTGGTGATGAAGAGGACATGCTCGCGAGCGACGGCGATCTCGGAACCGGTCAACGATTCGATGACAACTTCGCCTGAATCGGCGGGCTGATCTCGTTTCGGCTTCGTCGTGGGAGACTTCACGACGCCTCGGATTTCGCCGCCGCTGGCCAGCTTCACGACGTCGGCGAGCAGATCGGTAGGTATCAGTAACGACACGCCTGCCAAGATCATCGAGCACGTCCAGTAATGTGTCGCAGCGCGGATCATGAGGCAGACTTGAGCCTGATTTGGGAAAAATGGCGGGCGGCAATGACTCGCCGCCGGAGAGTTCGGGGCGGGAGCATCGTATCCAGTACGCCGATCATTTCGACAGCAGAGGTTTCGCAAATTTGACGAGGGCTTGACCGCAGCCAGTGAGGACGAGCAACCTGCACTCGCCGCACGTTCGGCAGTTCAGCCCGCTTTCTGAGGCGAACGCGCGGTGTCGACTCACGAATTGGCGGACGAATGGAATCGCGAGGTTAGACTCAGACGCGACCTAGAAGTCTTCCGAGAAAGTCGCCGCGTGCGACACGAGGTTCCCATGAACTCACTACGTCTGTTCTTCGCTTGTGTGGCATTTGGTGCGACGTGCCTGACCGCTTTGGTTCCAGCCGCGGCGCAGTCATCGGCCAGTGTCTCTGCGGAATTGCCGAACTCACGCACACTCAGTCGTTACGGGTTGGAGCGGGCTTGGTGGAGCCAAGCCACGATCAATCCCAAACGCGACAAAGTGAAGTACATGGTGCTGGATGAAGAGAACGTCTATCTGCAAGGAACCGGCGGATCGGTGACCGCGTTCGATGCCGAGTCCGGCAAACGATTGTGGGCGGTACAACTGGGGAATCGTGATGAGCCGATCTTCTCCGGCGTGTCCAACGAAAAACATTTTCTCGCGATCAGTGGCATGACGTTGTACTGCATTGAGCGATTTGGCGGGCGTGTCTTGTGGGAACTCAAACTTCCTGCGATGCCGTCGGTGGGAGTTTCTGTTGACGATCAGCACATCTACATCGGCACTCTGGACGGCAGCATCTATTCCTACGAGTTGAAGAAGATCGACGAGCTGTACCGCAAACGAATGCTCCCCAATTGGTCATTCGAAGCTCTGCGTTGGCGCTACCGAACCAGCAAGGAGATCACGACGACGGCCTACTCAACCGGCCGGTTGGTGAACTTCGCGAGCCGTGACGGTTCGCTGTACGCCGTCGGCGCGTTGGAGCGAAATCTCACTTGGCAGTTCGAGACCAGTGCTCCGATCACCGCTCCGTTGGCCGCGACGAACGATTCGCTGATCCTGGCCTCGGAAGATTACTTCGTCTATTGCCTGAATCGAGACAACGGTTCGGTTCGCTGGGAGTTCGCATCGGGATTTCCTATCCGCAAAGCTCCAGTCGTCATCGAGCAAGATCTCTACATCATCCCGGATCGTGGCGGCGTGTTTAATCTCGTGCTTCGTACCGGTGACGAAAAATGGGAGCGGCCAGGAATCACGGATGTGCTTGGAGCCTCGCGCAGCCGCTTGTTCTGCTCGGATGTGACGGGAAACATCGTGCTGCTGCAACGGAGCACCGGCCGCCCGCTCGGCGAACTGCCACTGCGACCCTTCAGCGTACGGCTGCAAAACGACCGCACCGATCGGCTGTTCCTCGCGACGCCGTCCGGCTTGGTGATGTGCCTCCGCGAGCAAGGTTCCGAGTTCGCTCATTACCACAAATACCCGGAGCGTTCGCCGATCGTTCCAGATGTTGAACCGGACGAACCGGCACCTCCGACCCCGATGCCGGATGCGGCGGCGAATCAATGAAATGCGCCATCTCGTTCCCACGCTCCGCATGGGAACGAGTAAGGGATACGGGCATCGCTGCTTTCAGAACCGATTCACGGCCTGTTCGCCTCAGAGCGATCAGGCCGTTTTCGTTGGCGTGACTTCGTTGTCGAGCCAAAAAGCCGGCGATAGGATGTCCTCCCCTCGGAGTTTTCCATCACATTCGCTCGCTACAAAAAGGGCATCATGCAAGACACAGCTCAAGGTCAAATGGCGGCACCCAACGCGAAGCGGTTGCTGTATGCAGGCTTCATGGCAATCCTCGCCGCCGGCGTCGGGTTCTCCGTTCGCGGAGGCATCCTCGGTCAGTGGGCCGAGAAGTACGGCTTCACAATGACCGAACTGGGACAGATCACCGGCGGTGGTTTGACCGGCTTCGGCATCATCATTTTGATCGGAGCATTCATTGCCGATGCCGTCGGGTACGGCAAGCTGATGGCGTTGGCGTTTCTGACGCACCTCGCTTCGGCAGTGCTCACGCTGGCCGCCGGAACCGCGTTCGCCGCAGGAGGCAAAGAGGCCGCGTTTCAATGTCTCTTCTGGGGCATGTTTCTGTTCGCGATCGGCAATGGCTTCTGCGAGGCGGTCGTGAACCCGCTCGTCGCGACGTTGTTCCCGAAGGAGAAGACGCACTACCTCAACATCCTGCACGCTGGTTGGCCGGGTGGATTGATCGTCGGTGGATTGCTCTCGTACTTCATGAATCCTGATGGAGCCAAACCGGTGACTTGGGAAATTCAGATGGGCTTGTTCCTGGTCCCCGTGATTCTTTACGGAGCGATGGTGCTCGGCCAGAAGTTCCCGAAGTCCGAAGCCAGTCAGGCGGGAATCAAGTACGGCGCGATGTTCGCTCAGTTGGCCGCGCCGCTGATGCTCGTCCTGCTGTTGATTCACGCGCTGGTTGGGTACGTCGAGCTTGGTACGGATTCGTGGATCGGCAAGATCACTGGCGCGATCATGGACTCGCCGCAGAAGGGTTTGTTGCTGTTCGTCTACACGTCCGGTCTGATGTTCGCCCTGCGATTCTTCGCCGGCCCGATTGTCGAGAAACTCTCGCCGCTGGGTTTGCTGTTCGTGAGCGGTGTGCTCGGCTTCACGGGTCTGCAAATGCTTGGCTCGGCCACGACGGTCGCGTTCTGCATTATCGCCGCGACGGTTTATGCCTGCGGCAAGACCTTCCTCTGGCCGACAATGCTGGCCGTGGTCTCCGAACGATTCCCCAAAGGTGGAGCGATCACGATTGGTGCGATCGGCGGTGCCGGTATG
>JAYVQJ010000318.1:0-9237 GCA_043777235.1 Planctomycetia bacterium | reverse complement strand
ACGGATCGAACTTCATGCCGCGATAACCACGAGCGACGACTTCGCGAGCTTTCTCGGCGTATTCGGCCGGCGTGCGTGCTCCGCCGTACCAGCCGTTGGCGTAGGCGGAGAGTCGCTCGCGTGCTTGGCCGCCGAGCAGCTTATAGACTGGCTGGCCACAGGCTTTGCCGATCAAATCCCAGCAGGCAATCTCGACTCCGCTGACCGCCGTCAGCACTGTCGAGCCACCTTGATACTGATCCCGAATCAAATCACCGAACACCTTTTCGATGTCGAACGGATCGACTCCGAGAATCCGATCCTCAACCCATTCGTGCAGCAGCGTCTGCACGGTCGCCTCTTGCCATTCGAGCGTCGCCTCGCCGAGACCGGTCAATCCGGAGTCGGTCGTCAGTCTCACAAACAGATAATTTCGCAACCCGCCATTTACCAGAAACGATTCGAGTTTTGTGATCTTCATCGGAGGCCCCATGCGAAGAGTCGTCATTGCCATCATAGGTTTGCTGGGTGTGACTGTCTCCGCTCACTTCGGAGCGTTCGGTCAAGAGCCACCGGCTCGCTTGGCAATCCGAACGTGCTGAAGTCGTTCAGACTTCCAAGCCTGACTCGATATTGAGGAATCACCTCAAGGAGAGAACCATGATTGAAAAGACTGGCAAGTGCATTGAGTGTGCTTCACCGACCCACGCAATCAAGGTGCTTGAGTACGGTGATGGAAACCGACATCACCAACTCAAATATGCCGCAGCCGATGCCAAGGCCGGGTGGTTTATGGGGCGTTTCCCGATGCTGGGTTATCTCGAAGCCGAGTTATGCGAATCTTGTGGCCGGGTCACATTCCGAGCCGTACCGTCACCAACCGAAGAGTGACCTTGGTCAGGATATCACTCCTAACAAGTTTGCCTGTCCGAAACACATCCCCATCCGCCGTCCTCTGGGACAGGCAAGGAAACCTGACCCACGGAACCACATCCATGATCGATCGAATAACTGTTGCCGCCGGCGCTCTGGCTCCTTGGGAAGTCGACAACCTGCCTGAGCCGCCGCGCTCGGGCCGGAAGTTGTGGCTGGCGCTGATCGGTCCCGGAGTCGTGCTGGCTGGGACGAGCATCGGCACCGGCGAGTGGTTGTTCGGGCCGGCGGTATCGGCTCAATACGGAGCGTCGTTGTTCTGGTTGGCGATGATCAGCATCGTGTTGCAGGGTTTCGCCAACCTGATGTTTATGCGGTACGCGATCTACTGCGGCGAGCCGGTCAACGTCGGCATCTTGCGGACGTGGCCGGGGCCGACGGCGTGGATCGTGTTCTTCGCGGTGCTCGATGTGGCCGCCATCTTTCCGTACAACGCTTCGAACGCGGCCATACCACTGGCGGCGGCGTTCCTCGGTCGGCTGCCGAAGCCCGAAGACATGCTGCTCGTGCGCGGGCTGGGCATCACGATCTTTCTGCTCTGCTTCGTGCCACTGATTTTCGGAGGCACCGTTTATCGGATGCTCGAAAAGATCATGGCGGCGAAACTCGTCGTCGTGCTGGGCTACTTGTCGATCATCGCGGTGACGATGGTGTCGGCTCCGGTTGTGTGGGATGTCGTCACCGGCTTCTTCGCGTTCGGCACGGTGCCGCTGCGGCCGAACACGTTGATCGTCGATCGGCACTTCAGCATTCAGCAGAGCGTCGGCGGCAAAGTGGGGTATCTCGCGAAAGGAACCTGGGAGCGAAAAGGGGATCAAGACTTCGCCGTCACGGGGGATTTCCTCATCACACGCGACGGAAAACAGGCGAAGTTCAATTTGAGCAAGCCGGAGGAATCAGTCCGCGTCAGCGCCACGGTGCTCGACCAACTTTTGGGTCGCACCGAGATGATGACGTTTGACGCAGACGCCGCCGCCGTGCGCGAGCAGGTTCTGAAACGTACCGAGCCGTTCGTCGGTTCGCAGCGGTTCGTCATCGAAGCCCGCGTCGGCGAAGAGACGCTGGTTGCCAACGGCGAAGTCATCGAGCATCACACGTTCAAAGCAACTCACTTGGAAGTGTGGTCCCCCTCGGCGGATCGGGCTTTAATGAAATTCAGCCAAACAACGCTCTCCAGCGCGTTGATCAAGCGCAGCAAGTACTCATCGCTGGATGAAGTTCCCGAACCGCACCGGTCGCGAATCGCCAATCATCTGCAACACGAAGGAGTCGCCTACGTGAGTGCGATTGGTTACGCGAAAGAGCACGGCCAATTGCCGCCGCTGGATTGGGCGATGATCGTGGCGTTCATCGCGATCGCGGGTGCGGGCGGGCTGACGAATACGATGTTCTCGAACTACGCACGCGACAAAGGTTGGGGTATGGGCTGTCACGTCGGTGCGATTCCCAGTGCGTGTGGCGGCATTACGGTGGCACTCTCGCACACCGGCAAAGTCTTTCCGCTCGACGAAGAGAACCGTTCGAAGTGGAGCGGCTGGATGCAGCACATTCGCCGCGATCAGGCGATCTGGATGTTCGCTTCGGTGATCGGCATGGCGTTGCCCTGCATGATGTCGCTGGAGTTCATTCGCAACGCCAGCGTCGTCGGCGACCGAGTCTCGGCGATGTCGGCCGAAGGGATCGCTGCGAGATTTCCGTCGTATGCGTCGCTGTTCTGGTTTCTGACGCTGATCTGTGGCTTCTTGGTTTTAGCTCCGGGGCAAGTCAGCACCGGCGATCAGATTGCTCGCCGTTGGACCGACATGCTGTGGAACGCGAGTGCTCGTGTGCGGCAATTCGGCGAAGTGCGCTACATCTATTACGGCATCTTGGCCATGTACTGCGTCGGCGGGTTGATCATCTTGATCAAGTTCCCCGCCGTGCAAATCGCGAAGATCGCCGCCGTGTTGCAAAACATCGCGCTCGGGTCGGTCTCGCTGATGTCGATCTACGTCAACCGCACGCTGCTGCCGAAAGAGGTTCAGCCGAGCCTGTTCCATCAGTTCGGCGTGCTGGTCTGCGGCGTGTTCTTTTTGGGCATCAGCATCGCGCTGTTGTTCATCTGACGAAGCGGCCGTGATTAATTCTTTGCTCAGCGTCGGACGCAAAATCTCAGTCATGGAATGACTGAGCTACGTAGGCGAGTCGTTCCACGACTCGCATTCCGGGTTACGGGCGATATCGCGAATAACGGTAATCGAAAGCATTCGTGCCCCACGGGGCAAACCATTGGTCGAACATCGCTGTTTGTGGCGAGCAGCAAGTCGCGCCTGGCACGCCAGCGTTCACAACAACCTTCGTTGGAATCTGGCCGACCAGCAATTCGATGGTCGCTTCGTGTCGGTAGCTGGGATTCTTGTTGTACTCGCTGCGTCGGAACGGGATCGAGTTGTAGATCTCGGCATACGACGCCGGATTCACCCCCGGCCGAGAAATCTTGGGGGCCACCGGCGAGCCGATGGACGGTCCCGGAATGATCTCAATCTTCCAGTCTTTGTCGGCGGGAAACTTGAGCAACTTCGGTTCATCCGCTTGGCCGGCGACGGTTGCGATGGCACAAACAACGGCGGCAATCAACGCTCGACCGAGACCGGAACCAAAACGAAAACTCTCTCGCCCGGATGGTCCGGGCCACGCGAAAAATGCAGACATGGCGACACCTTGGGTTCAAACGGAGGCAATGCGGAACGGACGACCTCGTTCCCAGGTGTGAGAGTTCGATCAAGCTATCGCTGGGCCACGGGCGTTTCCAAGTCTGTCCTCTTGGAGAACCGCGCGGCCACGATAAGTCAGTCCGGTTGTGACGGCAATCACTCGCGCGGGTATAGTCCGCGTTGCATGAGTGTTCCGGCTCGCCTGGTTGGTTGCGGCCAAAGGCCGCTTATGCAAAAGGCAGTGGGCAGCACTCGGAACAATAACTGGAGACACGCAGTGGCGAAGGCATGGGGCGGGCGGTTTCAGCAGGCGACGGACGCTCGCGTGGAAGAATTCACAGAGTCGATCAGCTTCGACTCGCGGTTGGCAGACGCGGACATCACCGGCTCGCAAGCGCACGCGCGGATGTTGGCCAAGGTCGGGCTGTTGACCGCCGCCGAAGCGGATCAGATTGTGACCGAACTGGAAGAAATTCGCGGCGTGATCGCTCGCGGAGAGTTGCCGTTTCGGACGGAACTTGAAGACATCCACATGCACATCGAGAGCGAGCTGATTCGCCGGCTCGGTGATGTCGGTCGCAAGCTGCACACCGGCCGGAGCCGCAACGATCAGGTTGCGACTGATCTGAAACTCTGGACGCGCGACGCGATCGCGCGGATCGACGAACTGCTCGTGAATCTGCAACGAGCGTTCGTCGGACGCTGCGACCGAGACCTCGACATCGTCCTGCCGGGCTACACGCACTTGCAGCGCGCGATGCCTGTGTTGGCTCCGCATTTTTGGTTGGCGTGGGTCGAAAAGTTCGAGCGTGATCGACAGCGATTGGCCGACTGCCTGAAGCGAGTCAACATCTCGCCGCTGGGAGCCGCCGCGCTGGCGGGGACGTCGCTGCCGATTGACCGACACGAGACGGCGCGGCTGTTGGGTTTCACGGAGCCGGCCCGCAACAGTCTCGATGTTTCGAGCGATCGAGACTTCGTGATTGAATTTGTCTTCGATCTGTCGCTGATCGCGACGCACCTGTCGGCGTGGGCTGAGGAGTGGATCATTTGGTTCTCGACCGAGTTTGGAATCCTCAAGCTGCCGGATGCGTTCACGACCGGCTCGTCGATCATGCCACAGAAGCGGAACCCCGACGTGTTGGAACTGATCCGCGGCAAGTCGGCTCGCGTGATGGCGTCGCTGACGCAGTTGCAGTTTCTGACCAAGGGATTGCCGATGGCGTACAACCGCGACTTGCAGGAAGACAAGCTCGCCCTGTTCGCCGCGTTCGACACGACCGCCGCGTGCTTGGAACTGGCCGAACCGCTGGCGGCTCAAGCGGAGCTACAACGGGACCGCATCGCCGCGCGACTCGAAGAGGGCTTCCTCGATGCAACCATGCTGATGGAATATCTGATCGGCAAAGGTGTCCCGATGCGAACCGCTCACGAGACCGTCGGTAAATTGGTCGCGTTGTGCGATTCGCGAAAGTGCCGACTGTCGGATCTGCCGCTGGCGGATTTGCAATCGGCTTGCGACCGGATTGCGACGGACGTCAGCAAGGTTCTCGGTACGACCAACGCTGTCGCAGCGCTGCGCAGCTTTGGTTCTGGCGGACATCAACCGGTGTCGGCCCAAATTCAGTTCTGGAAAGAAAAGCTGACGTGAACGGACTCACGAGCGATGACCCTCGGCCAATGCCGCCTCAACGCGGCGAGCGTGTTCGGCGACTGACTCATAATTTGCGAGTCAGCCAGTCGGACGCCGCCGCGTTTGGCGTGATGGTCGGGCTGGGCGAGACGTACTTGCCTCTGTTCGTCCTGACCGTTGGACTGAGTGAGGTCATGTCGGGATTGGTTGTGAGCGTGCCGGTGTTGTTGGGCGGCGTGTTGCAGATGATCTCGCCGTGGGCGGTCCGCTTGCTGAAATCGCACAAGCGTTGGGTTGTGTGTTGCTCGATGTTGCAAGCGGCTTCGTTCGTGCCGCTGATTGGGGCCGCGATTGTGGGCTACATCCCGCCGTGGGTGGCGCTAGCGGTCGCTTCGGTGTATTGGGCCGGAGGCTTGGGGACCGGACCGGCGTGGAACGTCTGGATCGGGACACTCGTGCCGCGCACGATTCGAGCACACTTCTTCGCCAAGCGGACTCGTTTGCAACAGCTCACGGTCTTGGCGGGATTTCTCGGCGGAGGCTTCGCGCTGCAATACGGCAAGCAGCTCGATGAGGCTTCCGGCGGAGGCCATGACAACGTGCTGACGGTGTTCGGCATCCTGTTCGCGATCGCGTGCGTGTGCCGAGTCTTGTCGGCATCGTTCCTGGCCGCTCAACATGAACCACAACCGTTGCTGACGGATCGTCGCCGAGTGCCGGTGCTCGAACAACTGCGGTCGTATCGACACAGTGCCGGCGGGCGGCTGTTGTTTTACATCATCGTCGTGCAATTCGGTGTTTGGATCACCGGGCCGTTCTTTGCTCCGTATATGCGAGAGAAGCTGCATTTCTCGTATGTCGATTACTCGGTGCTGATCGCGTTTTCGTTTGTCTTCAAGATCATGGCTCTGCCGTTGTGCGGCCGGCTGGCGAAGCGTTGGGGAGCACGCCGATTGCTGACGCTCGGTGGCATCGGCATCGTGCCGATGGCGGTGATGTGGGATTTTTCGGACAACTACGCTTGGTTGTGCGTCACGCAAATCACGGCGGGTGTTTGCTGGGCGGCCTACGAACTGGCGTTCTTTCTGCTCTTCTTCGAGTCGATCCCGGAAGACGAGCGGGTTGGCGTGCTGACGCTGTTCAATCTGCTCAACAGCGCCGCGCTGGCGGCGGGGGCGTTGCTCGGCGGAGCGATACTGCATTTCTATCACGAGTCTGCGGGGGCGTATCAAGTGTTGTTCGCAATCTCATCGGCATGGCGAGCACTCGCGCTGATCTTCCTGTGGCGTGTGCCGCACATCGAAGTCACCGGCGATGCGGTGGGAATGCAGATCGAAGACTTCCGTCCGACCGGCGAAGCGCTCGACGGTCCGATCTTATCGAGCCTGCCAGACGAGACGCGGCGTTGAAGCGTGGGGCACGTTTTCAACGTGCCCGTCCGTAGCAATTGGTCGAGAGTCTTCAGGCACGTTGAAAACGTGCCCCACGACGGTTTCAATCTCCGGCATCACACGGGACACACCATGCAGACGCTGATCGAAGCCGCCGAGATTCAAAAGGTCGTCGCGACGCTAGGACGTCGAATCGCCGACGAGTACCAAAACGAGCCGTTGACTGTGCTCGGAGTATTGACCGGCAGCATCGTCTTTCTGGCGGACTTGATTCGCACGATCGACTTGCCGTTGCGAGTCGGACTGATTCAAGCCTCCAGCTATCGTGGCGCGACGACGCAGCCGCTGGAATTGCGGATCAACGATTCGCTGGTGCCGGACATCCGGAATCGCTCGGTGCTGTTGGTGGACGACATCTTCGACACCGGCCACACGATGAATGCCTTGATCGAAACGATTCGCGGAAACGCGCCGCGCAGCATTCGCTCGGCCGTGTTGCTCTGGAAGACGGGCAAGGCGAAGGTCGCGATACAGCCGGATTATCACTGTTTTCAAATCCCGGATCGTTTCGTCGTCGGCTACGGATTGGACTACAACGACGACTACCGGCACCTGCCGTCTATCGCGGCGCTGGAACCGAAGGATTTGTAGAACTGATCCGACGCCGCCTCTGACCCGTGAGCCGGCACGCGCTAGCGCCCTGCGGCTGATTTGCCACAATGATCAACACGAATGGCGGAGAGCCAATGAAATGAAGAGCAGCGATGGATCGCGATGAGCAACCGATCGTCATTGCTCATTCTCCGTTACCCGGTTGCGTTGCGACCCACTGCGTGGCACCGATAGCCTGCCGACTCACTTTCAAAATTCTTCGCCCTGTTTTCGGGAGTCTGCCGATGTCGCGAGTTTGGAATGTCCGCCAATTGTGGAGATTTGTCGTCCTGTGCGGGCTGAGTTTCGGAACGGTTTCGGCCGGCGAGTTTCCGTCGTTTGAAAAACTTCCCGTGCGACCGGAGCCGCCTGATCCGCTGGTGATGTTCGATGGCACCCCGGTCCGCACACGCGACGATTGGTTCAACAAACGACGTCCCGAATTGAAGGCTCTCTTCGAGCATTACATGTACGGCAAGGCCCCGGCACCGCCCGACAATCTCGAAGCGAAGATCGTCCGCACCGACGAGAAATGTCTCGACGGCAAAGCAACGCTCCGCGAGATCACGATCAAATTCGGCCCGAAGTCCGCGCCGCCCATCAATCTGTTGCTGATCGTTCCCAACAAGCGAAAGGGGCCGGCTCCGGTCTTCGTCGGATTGAACTTCTGCGGCAATCACACGGTACTGGCCGATCCGCAGATCGCGTTGCCGTCGCAGTGGATTTACAAGAGCTGCGTCGGCGTCGAGAACGAACGAGCGACCGACAAAGGACGCGGGACTCAGAAAGATGTTTGGTGTCCCGATCTTCTGATCGAACGCGGCTACGCACTCGCGACGTTCTACAACGCAGACCTTGATCCCGACACACCCGAACTGACCGACGGCATTCATCCGCACTACTTGCCTGCCGGACAAGTGAAGCTCGGCGAGAACGACTGGGGCACGATCCGAGCATGGGCTTGGGGACTGTCTCGCGTGGTCGATTACCTCGTGACTCGGCCAGACATCGACAAGACGCGCATCTGCGCGGTTGGACATTCGCGGCTCGGCAAGACGGCGATCTTTGCGGCGGCGTTTGATGAGCGGATCGCTCTGTCGGTCCCCCATCAATCGGGCACGGGCGGCATGGCCATGAATCGCGGCAACGATCAGGAGACCGTCGAGCGGATCAATCGAGTCTTCCCGCACTGGTTCAGCGACTCGTTCGTGCCGTTCGGCGGCAACGAATCGAAGCTGCCGATCGACCAGCATCTGTTGGTCGCGCTGGTGGCTCCTCGTCCGCTCTTCGACGGTGAAGGAGACCAAGACAAGTGGGCCAACTTCGACAACGCTCGGAAGTCGCTGCAAGGAGCCGACAAGGTCTACAAGTTCCTCGGCGGCCGTGGGCTTGTCGGCAGCGGGATCGTGAATGGCGACGAAGCCTTCACCGACACCAACTGCGGCGACCTCGTGCAGTATCGTCGCGACGAAAAGCACGTTCTCAATCGAGCCTATTGGCAACGCATTCTCGACTTCGCCGATCGCAAGCTGCCGGCAAGCCCTTGAAGAAAGGACTCGCCGCCGCGCTGTGCGACGATTACAACATTGGCCGACGTCGACTTTGACGTGGTCCTGTTTCGGAGAGTCTGCGATGCCCGCTGTCCTGACCGACTTGATGACCGCTGAAGAATTCGCCGCTCGGCCCGATGACGGAATCCCGACCGAACTCATTCGTGGAAGGATGACACGCATGAATTTGCCGAAGCCATTGCACGGATTGGTCTGCTTCAAAGCCGCTTTGAAAATTGGGGGCTTCGTCGATCAACACAAGCTCGGTTGGGTGTTCTCGAACGACAGTGGCGTGATTACGGAACGCGGTCCCGATTCGGTGCGCGGTCCTGATTTGGCGTTTTGCAGTTACGAGCGATTGCCAAAAACGGGCTCTCCGCCATTCCTGTTGGTTGGCGGCTGACGCA
>JAYVQJ010000317.1:0-9237 GCA_043777235.1 Planctomycetia bacterium | reverse complement strand
GAAGAGATCCAAAGCGGTGCTGACACCCCGCACTCCAAAGGGTGGCTGCGTGCTTTTGACGGGCCGCTGACTCGCGACTTGTTGCAGTCGCCGGGTGGGTTTGGTTTGGGACGAGTCCCCTCGAAGACTCAGCCCGATGCGACGACGACTTCGGTCTGCGGATACTGCTCGACCGGATGCAGCCTCAACATGCACCTGAAAGATGGCGAAGCGATCTCGCTGTCGCCGAACACGAATTACCCCGTGAATCTCGGCATGGCTTGCCCGAAAGGTTGGGAGGCACTGACGGTGCTCGATGCGCCCGATCGAGCGACGACGCCGTTACTTCGCGATGCGGCCGGCAAATTGAAGCCGGTTGATTGGGACACCGCTCTGCAGACATTCGTCGCGCGGATGCAGGGGATTCAGTCGCGGCACGGGCCGGAATCGGTCGCGTTCATCAGCACGGGACAGATGCCGACCGAGGAGATGGCTCTGCTGGGAGCACTCGCCAAATTTGGCATGGGGATGAAGCACGGCGACGGGAACACTCGGCAGTGCATGGCGACATCGGTCGTCGCGTACAAGCAGTCGTTCGGCTTCGACGCTCCGCCCTACACCTACGCCGACTTCGAGGAGTCCGACACGATCGTGTTGGTTGGCAGCAATCTGTGCCTCGCTCATCCCATCATGTGGGAGCGAGTCATGCGGAACAAAAACAAGCCGGAGATCATCGTCATCGATCCGCGTCGCACCGAGACCGCGATGGCCGCGACTCTGCATCTGCCGCTGGCTCCGAAGTCGGACATGGATTTGTTTTACGGCATCGCTCGAATTCTGATCGAACGAGACTGGATCGACCGCGAGTTCATCGACGCACACTCCAACGGTTTCGCCGAGTTCGCCGAGTTCGTGCAACCCTTCACGCTCGATCGCGTCGTGGCTGCAACGGGACTGTCCGCTGAAGTCATCGAACGCTTTGCGACACTGATTCACCAAGGGAAACGAGTCTCGTTCTGGTGGACGATGGGAGTCAATCAGAGCTACCAAGGAGTTCGCACAGCACAGGCTCTGATCAATCTCGCGCTGATGACCGGCAACATCGGCAAACCAGGAACCGGACCGAACTCGATCACCGGCCAGTGCAATGCGATGGGCTCGCGATTGTTTTCCAACACGACGGGTCTGCTCGGCGGGCACGACTTCGCGAACGCGGAACATCGCGCAAAAGTCGCGGAGGTTCTCGACATCGACGAGGCTCGCATCCCGCGCGAGGCGTCGTGGTCGTATCACGAAATCCTCGAAGGAGTGCTGAAGGGGAAGATTCACGGCCTGTGGATCATCTGCACGAATCCGGCTCACTCGTGGATCAACCAGAAGCTGTGCCACGACATTCTGGACCGCGTCGATTTCCTTGTCGTGCAAGATATGTATCACACAACCGAGACCGCTCAGCGAGCACATCTCATCCTGCCCGCCGCTGGCTGGGGAGAAAAAGACGGCACGTTCATCAACAGCGAACGTCGCTTCGGAGTCCTCAAGAAAGTTCGCCGTGCTCCGGGCCAGGCTCTCTCCGACTTCTCGATCTTCCGCCTGATCGCCGACGCTTGGGGTTGCGGCAAAATGTTTGAACGCTGGGACTCGCCGCAGTCTGTGTTTCAGTTGATGAAGAAACTTTCGGCGGGCCAACCGTGTGATATCACGGGGATCGAAGACTATCGGATGATTGATGAGTGCGGCGGGATTCAGTGGCCAGCGAAGAGTGGCGAGTGGGAAGTGGCGAGTGGCGAGCAAGAACGAAGACTTTTCGCCGACGGTCGCTTCTGTCATCCCGATGGCCGCGCGAAGTTTCTGTTCGAGGCTCCGCGTCCCATGCCGGAGCCGGCGTCAGCGAAGTATCCGTTCGTCTTGCTGACCGGTCGAGGTTCGGCGTCGCAATGGCATACTCAAACTCGCACCGGCAAATCCGAAGTCTTGCGGAAGCTGTATCCGCAGCAGTTGTACGTCGAAATCAATCCCAACGATGCCCGGACACTCGGCATCCGTCCGAATGAAATGGTCTCGGTGGAATCACAGCGCGGCCGAGTCACCGCTCAGGCGTTTGTGACACCGAGCGTGCCGATCGGCCAAGTGTTCGTGGCGATGCACGAGTCCAATATGAATCAGCTCACCGATGCGGTGTTCGATCCGTACTCGAAGCAGCCAAGCTACAAAGCTTGCGCGGTGCGAGTGACTCGGATCGGGGCGTGACCTGGAGTGCGGCGGCTTGACGCAGCCCTCCATTCAAGAAGAGCTGAGTTTCAAATTCGCAAGACGCGACCATTGTGTCTTCCACCTCTCAACTCGATCGAATCGAGAAGTTGGTAAGCGTCTTGGCCCTTGGATGGAGGGCGGTGTCGAGCCACCGCACTCCAGGGCAAAAACGAAACCGGCCGAGGAATCCTCCTCGGCCGGTTTGTTGTCAGACACGTCGAATTGTGATTGCCGGACAATTAGTCCTGGTACTCGACGTCGATGTAGCCCTTCTTGCCACGAATATCGACGGCGTACTTGCCGAAGTCGTAGCGGACGTTCTTGCCGTCCTTGCTGCACTTAATCGTCGGCGGGCAGCAGTGATCCGGCACGCAAATCTGAACGGCAACGCACGGAGCCTTGCAGCACGGATTGCACGGATCGGGCCGCCAGCACGGATCGCGGACTTCCACGATCATCGGCTTGGCACAGGGAGCCATTTCCTTCAGGTCCACGTACTTCACGCAGTGGAACAGTTGGATCGGACCACCTGACGCCATCGGCGCGGCCACGGGGGCCGCCATCGGTTCCGGCGTGGGGACCGGCGGTTGTGCATCGCTCACCGCTGCTGACATCGCCAAGACGCCAGCCACCATCAGACTCAACAAGTTCTTCATGCTCTCGCTCCTTTTGTTCTTTGGACACCCAAGTCCCGGCTCACGGTACTGCAACGTCAGCCACTGAAACATACATCACCCGCCGCGGGACGCCTGGCCCGACGGACCAATTTGTGTTCGGCACTTTGCGGGTCGTCACGAGCTTGCCGGTTCCGTCCGACAAACTACGGCCGGATGATGAAGATCAACAGAATTTGAATCAAGCAACCTCAACGAAAAAGTTTGCCCAAAGTCGCCACTCCCCCGTTGAGAGCAATTGGCATTCAAGGACAAGACTCTCATCAGCGACGTCGCAACGTCCTCGGCGATCAAGTGATGATGCGTCTTTGCCACACGACGTCAGAGCCGACCAGCCGCCAAATGAAGGTTGGCGATCAAGCCGCGACAAGTTACTCTCCGTCCCATGAGTAAAAAACCACAACACGATCACCCCGCAGACGATTGGGCCGGGCTGGCTCAGAACCTTTTCGGAATCAATTTGGATCGAAAGGGTGGCGACGACGACCTGCTCGACGACGACATGTTCAAGGTCGAGCTTCCCAAGCCGGTGGAACCTCCCGCCGTCATCTCGCAAGCGGACGTTGAATTCGCTCCCGCCCCGGAAGTTCCTTCGGTTGCGACCTCTGAGTCTCAGCCGAAATCTGCCGCAGCGACGGCGGCTGTTGTTGCCAAGCCGATTCCAAAAGCCGTTCCCAAGCCAGCACTCGCGGCGCGGGCGGTTGTTGAAGACGATCCCTTTGGTGCCGGAGTCCTCGAAGAGGCCGAACTCATAGCCGCCGCTCCCGCGAAGCAGGTCGTGGCCGAAGCGGTCGCTGTGAATGAAGCCGAAGCGGACGACGGCCTGACATTGCCGGCCGACTACGATGCCGAAGGCTTGACGTTGCCTGCGGATTACGACGACGGCCTGACGCTCCCGCCAGAGACGACTGCTCAAAGTGCCGACTCGGACGACGGCGAGGTTGAGGAAGACGACGAGGATGACACGCAAGTCTTGTCCTCCGAGCGATCCGAGTCCGGCGACGAAAAAACTGGCGAGGCGCGTCGGCGCAGCAAACATCCCCGTCGTACTCGCGAAGATGCTTATTGGGACATGCTGGAAAATTGGGAGTGGGAAGAAATCCCGGAGAGCGATACACCGCGCGCGGAAGGAGATCGTTCCCGATCCGGCGGACGCGGTGGTGATCGCGGCGGACGGAGTGGCGGACGTGGCGGTGATCGTGGAAGTCGCGGTGGTGATCGCGGCCCGCGAGGTCGAGACGATCGCCCGCGTACCGGAGATCGCCCGCCTCGCGAAGAAGTTCGTTCGACCGAATCAGCGCCGAGTCCCGGCAGTCCCGCCAGTGCGAGTAGCGCAACCGGCGGCGATCGTCCACCACGACCGCGTGGTGGCGAACGTTCACAGGACGATCGAGGTCCGCGACGTGACGATCGGCCACGCGGCGGAAACCGCGATGACCGGCCCCGCGACGATCGTCCTCGGGAAGAACCGCGTCGTTCGGCACCACCACCTCAGAGTTCTGCTCCTGCGCCGCAGCCAGCGGAGGATTTTGGAGACTTTGGTTCCGGCATCTTTGAAGAGCAGCCGCAACCATCATCAGCGCCGTCGACTCATACAACTCACACACCGCCTGCACCCGCGAGTCGCAGCCGACGTGACGAATCGGTTGCTCAAAGTACCCAAGCAGCGGATGCCGTTCTGCGAGATTCACATCGTTCGAGCGGCAGGTCGGTTGATGAAGACCTCGTCTGGCCCGATGAAGATTCCGACGTCCAGCCGGCCGCACCTGGCAGTGTGGTCGAGACCTCTGGATTGCCTGCGGCCGATGCGGCGGGCGAGTCCGATCAAACAATGGCCGAGTCCGATGTCGAAGCGATTGAAGGAGACGACGAGACCCTTCGTCGGCCTCGTCGCCGCCGACGTCGACGTGGTCCTCGATCGGAAACTGCCGCGTCTCCGGATGGCAACGAAGGAACCACGTTCGATCTGAGTGAAGCACTCACTGGTGATACGGAGACTCCCGATTTCATTCCGTCAGCCAGCGGAGATGACTCCGCCGTGAGTGATGAATTCGGCCAGGGAGTTTCGACCGAAGAATCGAGCACCGATTCTGAGCATCGAGGCAGCCGTCGCCGACGTCGTCGACGTCGTCCTGGTGAAGGTCCGCGAACCGATGACGCGACCGATGCCACTACTGAGTTGGCCTCCGATGGCGAATCCACCAGTCCACGCGAAACAGCGGACGAAGTCGAAGACGATGACGTCGTGAAGCCGATCACCTACTCGAACATTCCCTCGTGGGAAGAGGCGATCAAATACTTGTTGCAACCGAATCTGGTCGGCCGCAACCTTGGCCCTGACGACGACGACGAGAGTCTGGAAAACGACCCGCGCGGATCGGGTGGAGCCGAACCCACCTCAGCTCCACCACCACCTCGTCGCCGAGGCGGACGCAGCGGCGGCGGTGGCCGAGGCCGCCGACCATAGTTCTGATTGTGGCACGACGCTCCGCGTCGTGAATCGCGACGCGGAGCGTCGCGCCACACTTCTCGTTCGCAACCCTCAGTCAACGACGATCCAGATCGTCACCTTGGCATTGCCGACGGTGACAGGCTTGGTTTCAGGCGGCATCGCGTCCGATGGCACCAGCTCATTCGCCAACGTCTCAGTCTTGATGTAGTCGGTCCATGTAGTCATGGCCGCGAGCACATCAACATCCTCGGTCGCATAGCAGACCTTAATGCGGTCTTGGATTTCGAGGTTGGCGTCTTTTCGCAACTGTTGCACTTGGCGGACGAAGTCGCGGGCGATCCCTTCTTGGAGCAGCTCGGTGGTGAGTTGCGTCGAGAGCGCGACTTGGACACCTTGGTCGTCGGTGCTGATCCAAGCGGCGGCTTGTTGGGTGCTGATGACAAGGTCGCCGGGGACGAGCGTGATCGTAGGCGACGTCGCTCCGCGACTCGCATTCGTCGCGGCATCCACATCTGCCTGTCCACCGCTCTTGGACGCCGTATCCCCTTCAAATGCGAGTCGCGGAGCGACGTCGCCTACGAGAGTCAGCATGACACTCTCGCCGCGACGCAGCGGAGCAAACATCTTCGGATCAGCCGCCGCGACGGCCGCGGTGATCACGCCGAGGAGTTTGCCGTGTTTGGGGCCGAGCGCTTTTTGATTCGGCTTGTAGACGTAGGTCACCAAATCGTCGAGGTGGTCGCAGCTCGTCAGCTTCTTGATGTTGAGTTCTTCTTCGATGACATCGGCGAGCCGTTCGATGGCCGCTCGCTGCTGCGGGTCTTGGCAGGCAAAGCGGAGTTCCGCCAACGGCTGCCGCACGCGCAGTTCCGACTCCTCCCGCAGCTTGTGCCCCAGCCGCACCACAAGCTGAGCCAACGCCATCCGCTCGTTCAGTTCGGGGTCGAGAAGAGACTGGTCAGCGACGGGGTATCGGCAAAGATGGACGGACAATGGAATTTCGGCTTGAGGATGTGGCGTCACTGGCTGCGGCATACTCATCACGTTTTGCACAAGATTTTGATACATGCGTTCGCAAAGGAATGGCAGGCATGGTGCGAGTAGTTTTGAGAGAGTGACAAGGACTTCATAAAGCGTTTGATAGGCTGCGAGTTTGTCCTTATCGCTGGCATCACGAGAGCGCCAGAAGCGACGGCGGTTCCGGCGGATGTACCAGTTCGAGAGATCGTCGATGAACGCGGCCGCGGCGCGGCAGAATTCGGCGACGCTGTAGTCGGCGAACTCTTTGTGAGAGGTCGCGACTAACGCTTGAAGGTTGGACAGAATCCAGCGATCGATCTCCGGCCGATCGGCGATCAAAACGACACCGTAATCATCTCGCATTACCTCGCCATCCGTGGGCACTTCATAGTGCTGCCGAAAGTGAAGGTCGATCTTGATCCCAGATGCGTCGAACTCATCCAGCCGCGCGTAGTTCACAAAGAAGGCGTAGGAATTCCACAGCGGGATCAGGATTTGGCGGCGGACTTCGTCGGCGGGTTTGCTGACGACTTCGCAGACGGGGACGCCTTCGAGCGTGACGTTGGTCGGGCCGTCGGGAGTTTCGATCGTGACCGGCTTGTCCTTGTGGCGAGTGCCGAAGCGCAGGTCGCTCGCGGGGTTTTGGGCGAGGTACATCCAGCGCATCGTGTCCACGCCGATTTGCTCCGCCGCTTCCTCGAACCAGATCGCCGAGCCGTCGCTCTTGTGCATTGGCTTGCCTTCCTCGTTCATCACGAGGCGGTGGCCGAGGAGGGTCTTGAACGGCCGCTTTTGCTCGGCTGTGAGCGGAATGGCGCTAGCCACCGGTGGGGTTGGCTTCGGTGAGGTTGAATCCGAGGGCAATGTTCCGTGTGACTCACCGGCGGCTAGCGCCGTGCCGCTCACTTCATCCCACATCATCATCGTGGCCAGCGACAACAGCGAATAGAACCAGTTGCGGAACTGGCCGGGGAAGCATTCGGTGACGAAGTCGAGCGGGTATTGCGACTGCCATGCCTCGCGGTTCGTGTTGAACTGCGTCGTCGAGAAGGGAACGATTCCCGCATCGAGCCACGGGTTGCCGACATCGACGATGCGCGACATCAGGTTGCCGGTCTTCGGGTTTCGAATCTTCACCGCGTCGATCCACGGCCGGTGCGGAGTGTGACCTTCGAGTACGTCCCAGCCTTCGACCGCACGCTCCTTCAGTTCGGCCAGCGAGCCCATCACCTCGAAGTCGATTTGCTTCTGGCCGTTGACCTCGTACTCCTCGACCCAGATCGGCAGCGCGAGTCCCCAGAAGCGCTTCTTCGAGATCATCCAATCGCGCATCGACGTGAGCCATTCCAGCTCGCGCTCTTTGCCGTTGACGCTGTCGGGGAGCCAGCGAATCGCTTCGGTGACTTCTTTGATCTCGTCCCGCCAGTCCATGTTGATGAACCACTCATCGACCAGCCGAAAGACCAGCTCATCGCCGGTCCGCCAGCAGTGCGGATAGATGTGCGGGTACTGCTCGACGTTGACCAGCAGATGTTTTGCTCTCAGTTGCTCGAAGACAAACTCCGCCGTCGCGGGATCGGTCGAGTTGCGGCCGGTGAACTCACCGAAGCCGTCGAGGAAACTTCCGTCTTCACCCAACGGAGCGATGCCGACGATCCCCAACTGCTGACCGAGAATATGGTCCACGTCACCGCATCCCGGAGCGATGTGAACGATGCCGGTTCCCTCACCGGCCACGACCATCGGATTCCCTTTGAAGTCGCGACCACCATCGACCACGCGATGACACTGCACTCCGCAGAGGTCTTTGACGCGCGCATCAAACGGCACGCCACCCGGTTCGTGTTGCGCGGGGAGATCATCGAACGGGCCGGTGTATTCCCAGCCGATCATCTCCGCTCCTTTGATCGTCCCTTCGATCTCGTAGCCACCCTGCTCCTTGAAGATTTGTCCGATGCTCTTGAGCTTCGGGACACCGCTCGGCCACGACCATTCTGGGCGGCCGAAGCCCTCTTTGAACTCTTTCGCAAGCCGTGGGAATTCGAGATTGTCCTTCGCGAAGTAATAAACGCTGTCGTCGCGCTTGCTGCGCAGCTTCACGTAGTCCAGGTCCGGATTCACCGCCGCGGCAACGTTGCTGGTCAGTGTCCATGGGGTTGTGGTCCAGATGAGAAGGAATTCGTTGGTTGTTTGAGGGGATGAATAGGACGCATGGGACTGATGGGACGTATGAGTCTCCTGTGAGACATACGCCTGCGATTCACTCTGCTGAGAACTATTCGTCCCATTCGTCCTATCCGTCCCATTGCCGACACGCACCAACGGAAACCGCACGAAGATCGACTTGTGAACGGTCAACTTGCGACCGTCGGCGACTTCCATCTGCGAGTACGCGCTGCCGCCTCGGCCGGACCAGGGCATGACGTCGTAGCCGCGATAAATCTTGCCGCGAGCGAAACACTTTTTGAGAAACGTCCAAATTGTCTCGTTGTTCTCGGTCGAGAACGTGAAGTAGCTCCCTCCCCACTCCGCATTGCCGAGCCGCGCGACCAGTTCGCTGGCAGTTCCCGACTCGGTCTTGCCGGAGGGCGTCGTAATCGTCACGACTTCCTCGGTCCCGATCTTCGACGCCAGCAACCGCAGCGTGTCGGGATCATCCCAGTCGGTCCAATAGCCGAGCCGAATCGACTGCTCAGTCTGCCGCGCCGCGAACTTCAGCACGCGCCGCTTGCACTCGTTGACGAACTTGTCGATGCCGTACTGCTCGATGGCGGTCTTCGAGCCGAGGTTCAATTGTTTCTCGACCTCAACCTCGACCCAGAGTCCCTGGCAATCGAAGCCGTTCTGATACCGCAGCTC
>JAYVQJ010000316.1:0-9242 GCA_043777235.1 Planctomycetia bacterium | reverse complement strand
TGAAACTGCCTACTTTTCTCTGCGGGTCTACTTAGAGCGGAGCCGATCGCCGATGTCTGCTTCCACCGATTTGACGGCTGCCAAGCGACGGATGTTGGACCGGAATCTGCGAGCGCGCGGCATCACGGATGAGCGAGTGCTCGCCGCGATGGAGCGAGTTCCTCGCGAGGCGTTCGTGCCGGAACCTTTGCGACCGCGCGCCTACGACGACTGCGCATTGCCCGTGGAATTCGGTCAGACGATCTCACAGCCGTACACGGTCGCCTTCATGGCTCAAGCGGCCGGGCTTCAGGGGCACGAACGAGTTCTCGAAGTCGGCACGGGGACCGGCTACGGAGCGGCCGTGCTCGGTGAGTTGGCGGCGGAGGTTTTCACAATCGAACGCTGGCCTGAGTTGTACGAATCCGCCTCTCAACGACTTGAACGGCTCGGCATTCAAAACGTTGGCACGAAGTTAGGGGACGGCTCGCAAGGTTGGGCCGAGCAGGCTCCGTTCGACGCAATCGTCGTGACCGCCGCCGCCGAGCATCTGCCAACCGTGTATCGCGAACAACTGGCGGAAGGGGGGCGAATCATCATCCCGATCGGCAAGCCAGGTGGCGGACAGACGATGTTTCGTTTCACGCGGCGAAAGGAGGAACTTTGCGAAGAATCGCTCGGTCTGTTTTCCTTCGTGCCGCTTGTCTGCGATTCGTAGACTGGACTCCGATGTCCGAACAACACTCACGACGTTGCGTCGTCACTGGCGCAACCTCCATAATCCCGGCCATCGCGAACTTCTTGAGGAACCCAATGATGAACTCGTTATCGCTCATGAACCGAATTCGGTGCGGCCTGTTGCTGGTTGGCTTATGTGGCTTGATCGTCTCGAACGTGGGATGTGGAAACTCCAACGAAGGGGTCGCCAAAGGGACTGCGGCTTCGAATGAGCCGAAGGAAAAGCCGGAGAAGAACAGTGAGCCGAAACGCCCGAAAGGGGAAGGTTCCAAGACCGAGGGTGCTGCGAACGGCCCGAAGATGATTGGCGACATTCCGTATGACGTCTTCTGGGACAAGCCGTTGACCGTCGCGGCCAACACGCAAACCGGAGCTGCCGAAAGCACGGCCGTCGCCACGAATGATACCTCGAAAGGGAACCCGGCGGCTGACACTCCGCCGCCGATGAAGGACGCTCCGAAAGACGCTGCCGCTGGTCCGTCGCTCAAGGACGTCATCGACAAGGACACGCTGAGCAACGAGATCAAGAACGTTCGCAATTATCTCGCCGGCAAGACCGCTTCGGTGTCGACCTACAACTCCAGCCTGTTGGAGATCGCTCCCGAAGCTGCGACGTTGGCCGTCCTCGCGGTCGCGGTGACGAAGCATCCCGATGATTTTTCGTGGAAGAAAAACGCGAAGTATGTGCGCGACCTCAGTTGGAAGATCGCCGAAATCACGCTGTCGAAAGATGGCAAGACGAAGAACAGCTTTGACGATGTGGCCGAGGCGTTTGCCAAGATCGACGACATCTTGAAAGGCTCGGAACCAGCGGGGCTGCCGGATGCGGAAGCCGACAAAGCCTTTGGCGACGCGGTCGGCGGCAACTTGGTCATCATCATGAAGCGGATCAAGAAATCGGAAGAGGTTCTGAAGTCGACCGTTTCCAGCGAAGCCGGCTTAAAGAAGGACGCCGAGAAAACTGCGCAAGAGGGAGCCGTCCTCTCGTTTCTCGGTTCGATCCTGACGGCCCCGGGGTTCGGCTGGGACGGCGATGCGGAATTCGCCGCCATCGCGAAACCGCTCATGGAAGGTGGCAAGCAGATCAACGAGGCCGCCAAGTCGGGCAACTTCACGTTGTACGGTGAAGGCATCATCAAGGTCTCCAAGTCCTGCAACGAGTGTCATCCGAAGTTCAAACCGTGACCGCGCCCTAGTGGTTTGCCCACCGCCTGGTCGGATTGGACAGATCAGCCGGCACGCGCTAGCGTCCGGTTCAACCAAGGGCTAGCGCCCTGCGGCTAATTTTCACGATCCGAATTCTTATCAGTGACAGAGTACTTGCGACGATTGATCGAGCGACTGCTCAAACCCGAATCGGAAAGGAATCTCATGCTCCGTCAGCGTTGGTGGATCGCGTGTTTGATCATGTCTCTGACCGCAAGCACCTCCTCGGCCGAGGTCATCGAACTGATCAACGGCAGCCGCATCGAAGGCGAGATTCTCAAAGACGGAGCCGAAGTGGTCGTGATCGATATCGGAGTCGATGTCATCAAGATTCCCACCGATCGGATCAAGTCCCGCTCGGCCGGTTTCGACAAGCCAGGACAGAAGGCTGAGGTCAAAAAGGGAGACCTCTATTCCGTCGCCAAGTTGCCGGGCAAACCGGTCAAAGAACTGGCGAATGAATACGGCGACGGCGTCGTGCTGATTCAAACTCCTCGCGGACTCGGTTCTGGTTTCATCGTGAACGCGCGCGGACATTGCGTCACGAACTATCACGTCATTGAAAAGGAAACTCGCATCGCGGTCACGCTGTTCATGAAGGACACGAAAGCTGGCTATACTCGGCGACGCATCGACGAGGTGAAGATCGTCGCGATGAATCAGTTCCTCGACTTGGCTCTGCTGCAAATCCCCGAGCAGAAAGATTTGGTCTTCAAACCGGTCTTGCTGTCGGAGTCCGATGACCAAAAAGAAGGGGAAGAAGTCTTCGCGATCGGCAACCCACTGGGACTCGAACGCTCGGTATCAAAAGGGATCGTCAGCACGAAGAACCGCAATCGCGAAGGGCTGACGTACATTCAAACGACCACGCAAATCAATCCGGGCAACAGCGGCGGCCCGCTGTTCAACGCACGCGGCGAAGTCATCGGCGTGACCAATATGAAGGTGCTCTCTGGCGAAGGACTGGGCTTCGCGATTCCGCTGGTGTATGTGAAGCACTTCCTCGACAACGTCGATGCGTTCGCGTTCGATAAGAACAATCCGAACGCCGGCTTCCGCTACCTCGATGCCCCGCGCCGCAAGTCACCGGAGTCGCCGCCGAAGAGCAAGTGAGGCCGAAAGTTTTAGAAACATCCGAGAGGCTATTTTTTAGAGAGTCTGTGCAGTAGTCACAGATTGGTGTTGAAAGTCTGCACTTTCCGCATATCTCTCAACGCCCAACGGAACTGATGGTGAGAGGGAGGCCGCACAGCGTCGTGATGCTTCCGTCCGCTGCCTGACCTGACGGCATGACGACAAAGAGCAATGCACCACGATGCCCCGCATTTTCGACAACATTGATCAGTCATTATTGCCGGCCCTGCGTGAGACTCTCGCGATTGCGGATCGCTCGGACTTTTGTGTGGGCTACTTCAATTTGCGCGGTTGGAAGCAAATTGATGAGATGGTCGATCGCTGGGCTGGTGGCCCCGAACACTGTTGTCGACTGCTGGTCGGTATGCAGCGTCTGCCGCAAGAAGAATTGCATGAGGCGATGAGTGTCCTGCACTCGGCGGAAGGGATCGACAATCAGACGGCTTTGCGGCTCAAGAAGCGGCTGGCGGATGAGTTTCGGACCCAACTGAATGTTTGGCGTACCGACGAATGCCGACGAGGCCGGACTGCACCGGTTGGCGGCTCAGATTCGTTCGCGGAAGGTGGTCGTCAAGTTGTTTCTGCGGCATCCACTGCACGCGAAGTTGTACCTGTTGTTTCGGCCTGATCCGATCAGCCCGAAAGTCGGATATCTCGGCAGCAGCAACCTCACGTTCGCCGGACTCGCCAAGCAAGGCGAATTGAACATCGACGTCGTTGATCAAGACGCCTGTCTGAAGTTGGCCAATTGGTTCGAGGAGCGTTGGAACGACCGTTGGTGCGTCGATATCTCGCAGGAACTGGTGGAGATCATCGGCGAAAGCTGGGCACGCGAGGAGCCGATTCCGCCGTATCACATTTACCTCAAGATGGCCTTTCATCTGTCGAAGGAAGCTTTGGATGGTTTGCGTGAGTTCCGCATCCCGCGTGACTTCGGGGACAGCCTTTTCGAGTTCCAAGTCGCGGCGGTGAAGATCGCCGCCCATCATCTCAACAAGCGCGGCGGCGTGCTGATTGGCGATGTCGTCGGGCTCGGCAAGACACTGATGGCCACGGCGGTCGCGCGGATTTTCGAAGATGACTACGACCTCGAAACTCTCATCATCTGCCCCAAGAACCTGGTTCCGATGTGGGAGGACTATCGCACTCAGTATCGGCTGCGCGGCAAAGTGCTATCAGTCAGCCGCGTGATTCAGGAACTTCCCAAGCTCCGTCGGTATCGGCTCGTGCTCATCGACGAGAGCCACAATCTTCGGAACCGCGAGGGACGGCGTTATCGCGCGATTCAAGAATATCTGAAAGCCAACGAGAGCAAGGTGATCCTGCTTTCGGCCACTCCGTACAACAAGAACTACGTCGATCTGTCGAACCAACTGCGGCTGTTTCTGGACGAAGAGGCGAATCTCGGCATTCGCCCCGAGCAGTTCATTCGCGAAAAGGGCGATCTCGAATTCCAGCGGCTTCAACTTTCGCCTCATTCACTGCGGGCGTTCGAGAAAAGCCCCTTCGCCGATGACTGGCGCGAGTTGATGCGGCTCTACATGGTGCGCCGGACTCGCACTTTCATTCAGGACAACTATGCGGAAACCGACCCGCAGAATGGTCGCCGCTACCTGACCTTCGCTGATGGAACGCGGTCGTACTTCCCGCTGCGAGTCCCGAAGACTCTGAAGTTCAAGATTGACGATGCCAACATCGCGGATCAGTACGCCCAACTGTTTTCCGCTCCGGTCGTCAACACGATCAACGGCCTCACGTTGCCGAGATACGGGTTGGGCAACTACGAGCTGAAGCCTCCGCCCGATCCTCCAACAGCCGCCGAAGCGAAAGTCATCGCCGACTTGTCGCGTGCCGGGAAGCGGCTGATGGGATTCTGTCGCACGAATCTTTTCAAGCGATTGGAAAGCAGCGGCTTCGCGTTCGTGCAATCCATCGAGCGGCACATCCTCAGAAACTTCGTTTACCTGCACGCCATCGAGAACGGCTTGTCGCTACCGATCGGAACGCAAGATGCCGCGCTACTTGACGCTCGGTTCACGGACGCGGACAGCGACCTGTACTCCGACGAGGACAACGACGACGACGAACACACGGAGCCTGACGAGCAACTCGACTCGGAGCAGCAATTCCGACAGCGCGCCGCGGAAATCTACGAGCAATACGCCGGGCCGCTGAAACGAAAATTCCGCTGGTTGAGCTCCGAGCGATTCGTTCCCGAGTTGGCGACTGACTTGCTCGAAGACATCCGAGCGTTGCTCGGCATCTTGAAGAACTGTGGCGACTGGAACGCGGCGACTGACGCCAAACTCAGTCGGCTGGCGGAAGTCATCACGCGTAAGCATCCCGGTCAGAAAGTGCTGGTCTTCACGCAGTTCGCGGACACGGTCAACTATCTTGTCGGCCAGCTTCAACAGCGCGGCATTGATCGTGTCGCCGCAGTCACGGGCAACTCGGAGAATCCAACCAAATTGGCTTGGCGTTTCAGTCCAACGAGCAACAAAAAACGCGACGAGGTTGCCGCAGATCAAGAGCTTCAAGTGCTCGTCGCGACCGACATTCTCAGCGAAGGTCAGAACCTGCAAGACGCCGCCGTCATCGTAAACTTCGACCTGCCCTGGGCGATCATTCGATTGATTCAACGTGCCGGTCGCGTGGATCGCATCGGCCAACGCGCCGATCAGATTCTGTGCTACACCTTTCTGCCGGCGGATGGCGTGGAGCAGATCATTCGGCTGCGTGCTCGCGTGCGGCAACGACTGCACGAGAACGCCGAAGTGGTTGGTACGGATGAGGCGTTCTTCGAGGACGACCGCAACGACCACGCCATTCGCGACCTCTTCACGGAGAAGGCCGGCATCCTCGACGGTGAAGCCGAAACCGAAGTCGATCTCAGTTCGTATGCCTATCAAATCTGGAAGAACGCCACTGATCGCCAACCAGAATTGCAGCGACTCATTCCCGATCTGCCGAACGTCGTCTATTCGACGAAGCCGCACGTCGCGAGTCCGCAGCAACCAGAAGGCGTGCTGGCGTTCGTGCGAACCGCCGAAGGCCACGACGCACTGGCTTGGCTGGATCGGAACGGCAAGCCGGTGACGGAATCGCAATTCGCCATTCTGCGCGCGGCCGAGTGCCTGCCGGAGACGACCGCACTATCGCACCTGACCAATCATCACGAACTGGTTCAGGCGGCTGTCGAATTGATCGCCTCGGAAGAGCGAACCGTCGGCGGCCAACTCGGTCGCCCTTCGGGTGCTCGCTTCCGCGCGTACGAACGGCTCAAGAAGTATGCCGACGACATCAAGGGGACGCTGTTCGACAGCCAGCAATTACGCCGGGCCATCGAAGACATCTACAGCTACCCATTGCGTCAAGCGGCCCTCGACACGTTGAATCGCCAGCTACGCAGCGGCATCAGCGACGAAGACCTTGCCGCGCGAGTCATCGAGCTGCGCGAGGAAAACCGTCTGTCCGTCATTCACGAAGAAGAAGAGTTGCAGGAACCGCGCATCATTTGCTCGCTGGGGCTGCGGGGAGAAACGCCATGACACAGAATTCATCCGACCGATCGGACCGATCGGACAGATCCGACCGATCAGTCCGATCCAATCCACCATCAGTCCGATCAAGTCAATTGGACGGATCAGACTTATCGGACCGATCCGTCCGATCTGATAAACAATCCGTCCGATCAACTTCCGCCGGCGATGACCGCATGCTTCGCCCACACGGCGGCTATCGCCGTCTGCGTTCGTTTCAGGTTGCCGAAATCATCTACGACGCCACGGTCGCGTTCTGCGACCGCTTCATCGACAAGCGGTCGCGGACTCACGACCAAATGGTGCAGGCAGCGCGCAGCGGCCGGCAGAATATCGCTGAAGGGAGCCGGGCATCCGGCACCTCCAGCCAAATCGAATTGCGGCTTGTCGGCGTGGCCCGTGCCAGCCTGGATGAGTTGCTGCTCGACTACGAAGACTTCCTGCGCCAGCGGCGCTTGGCCCTGTGGGCCAAGGACAATCCGCAGTCGCTGAAGGTGCGGGCCATCGGGCAAACCGGTGTTGCTGGAAATCGGACTGATCGGTCGGATCGGACTGATCGGTCGGATCAGACAGATCATCGGACAGATCAGACCGATCCGTCAGATCGGTCCAATCAGGCTCAGCCGACCCCTTACGATGCCTACCGTGCGCTCGTCGAAAACGCCCCGCCGGAAACCGCGGCGAACTCGGTCATCTGCCTGATTCATCAAGCCAACTACCTGTTGGACCGCCAGCTTCAACAGCTTGAAAAGCAATTCATCCAAGGCGGCGGCTACAGCGAACAACTGGCCGCCGCGCGGCGCGAAGAACGCACTCGGCAGTGGGCGGGACAAGCCAAACATCCGACCGATCAGTCTGATCCGACCAATCAGTCCGATCAATCAACCCCTGCCTGCCCGAAGTGCGGCCAACCCATGCTGCTGCGAACGGCACGCAAAGGTTCGCACGCGGGTTCACAATTCTGGGGCTGCCCAGCCTATCCCAGTTGCACCGCGACGCTTCCCAAAGACCAAGGATGATGCTGTCCCATGCCGATCCACCTCGATGTTCCTGCCGTCCGTCAACGGCTTCGTCAGTTTGATTTGTCGTCGCTCTTCACGCAGGAACTCGGCTGGGACTTCCCCTGTCCGGGGTTCCAAGTCGAAATCAACCGTGTCGTCTTCAAGCTCACCGGGGTCGCAGACAAACGCGGCGTGCGAGTCTTTACCTGCCACGCTCCCGATGGTGCCATTCCCGACTACGACCTCCGCCGGAAGATCGAGAAAGAAGTCACGAAGTCCGCTTTCGAGCACCTCATCATCTTCGTCGATGACGCCCGGACCACTCAGATTTGGCAATGGGTCGCTCGGCAACCGGGAATGCCCGCCGCTTACCGCGAGCATCCCTACCACCCCGGCACTCAGTCGGGCGACTTGCTGATCCAGAAGCTGAGTGCGATCACAATTCCTTTCTCGGAAGAAGAAGCGATCGACCTGACGTGTACGGTCTTCAAGCTCCGCGACGCGTTCGATCGCGACCGTCTTACGAAGCGGTTCTACGATCACTTCAAGCGGGAACACGGGGCCTTTCTCGCCTTCATCAAAGGGATGCAGGAGCAAGGCGACGCCGAGTGGTACGCATCGCTGATGCTCAACCGGCTGATGTTCGTGTACTTCATCCAGAAGCAGAGCTTTCTCGACGGCAACCGCGACTATCTCCGCGACCGTTTGCATCAGGTCCAGGAGCGCAAAGGCAAGGGAAAGTTTCAGACCTTCTATCGCTTCTTCCTGTTGAGCTTGTTCCACGAAGGCTTTGGCAAGCAGCCGGGCCAGCGGACCTTGTCAGCCGATTTGATCGCGCTGCTGGGGCAGGTGCCGTATCTCAACGGCGGCTTGTTCGACGTGCATGAATTGGAACGCAAGCATCCCGACATCGACGTTCGGGGGCGTTCCTCTTCGCGGCCCTCAACATCCTGGAACCGCTTTACGAAGCCTGTCTCGATCGCATGACCGCGTTCGTCGATGACTTCGACCGCAGCACAGGCGTAAAAACAAATCGGACCGATCTGTCCGATCCGACCGATCGGTCCGATCCCATCCATCCGGCCCATCGCAAGAAGTATTCGGACTTCCGCAAAATTCTGGCCGATGTAGCCGACCATCCCAGCCGCACGTATTTCGTCTTCAAATCCATCATCGTCCACAATCTCTATGGCGTGGACATCATGGAGGAGGCGGTCGAGATCTGTAAGTTGCGGCTGTTCCTGAAGCTCGTGTCGCAGGTCGAGCGAGTTCAGCAGTTGGAGCCGCTTCCCGACATCGACTTCAACATCCGCGCCGGGAACACGCTGGTCGGCTACGCCACGCTCGACGCGGTCAAACAGTCACTCAAAGGAACGCTCGGCTTTGGCAAAGACGAAGTGAAACGGATTGAAGAGGAAGCCGAAGTCGTGGACCTCGCCTTCCGCAAGTTCCATCAGATGCAAACCCACTTCGGCATGGACGCCGCCGCCTTCGCCGAATCCAAACAGGATCTCCGCCAGCGCCTCGACAAACTCGCGCGGGAGCTCGATGCGTACTTGGCAAAGGACTACGGAATTGCTAGCGACGTAGAGACAGCAGACAGCAGACAGCAGACAGCAGACAGCAGACAGCAGACAGCAGACAG
>JAYVQJ010000315.1:0-2387 GCA_043777235.1 Planctomycetia bacterium | reverse complement strand
TTGTTTCACAGACTCACCCTGACGGTCGCGGTGTTGATGGGAATTACCAAGTTGAAGCGAGAGACTTTTCGCGGCGTATTCGCCGATGTCCCGCGCGTGGCGATTCGCTGGCGACATCGAGCAGCGTCACCGAGTCGATGCGATCGAGTTCATCATGTTCAGCAGCAGCCCAAGCCAATTGGCACAAGCGGATCATTTCGCGTGGTGAGCCACCAGTGAGATCGAACAGTGTCTCGATAGCGTCGCGATGAAATGTTTCGTGGTGCTGTCCAGTTTTAATGAGTAACTCACGAACAAACGCCGTGGCTTCACTGCGGTCTAAATTGGGCAACTCGATTCGCAGGTCGGAGTGTTCGACGAGTTCCGCCAGCAGCATTCCGTCGAGGCTTTCTCTCGCCGTCGACAGGACTGTTAGGCAACCATCGTTCGTGACATCGAGATGTAACATCCGCTCAATCAAATCCAGACAATCCGATTCCGCATGTTCCAAGTGGTCGAGCAACAACACGCTCGGCAGTCGAGCCGAATGCAGCGCATGCCAGTGATCCGTGACGGCCCGCCATAGCGCCGAGCGAGACCAGCGTTCGTTCGGTCCCAATCGCAAGGCGACGGCCAGCTTCCACAAGAAGTCGTGCGAGTCGATCCCGAACAAGTCGATCAACACAACCTCGCGGCCGAGCTGCTTGGCTTCTTCGGCAGCGGCTCGCAAGACGAGCGACTTGCCGGTTCCGGGCGGGCCGAGCATCAGTCCGAAGTGGCGATGTTGCTCAACCAAATAGCCGAGACGAGCCAACGCCTCTTCATGCGGCGGAGTCGCGATCAACTCGCCGTGATCGTGCGAGCCTTGCGTCGAGAAGTCATTCCGTCCCCAATACCGTTCGTGCATTGATCATCTCCCGTAGGGACAGGCGGGCTCGCCTGTCCGTCGAAAACAGGCAAGCCGCCTGTGCTACGAACCCGTATTCGGCAAAGGCTTCGGCATCGCATGACTCGCCCGCAAACCGCACGACCAGAATCGCCGGTCGAACGCTTCTTCCTTCCGCAATCGTTACAGCTTGCCACTGTCGGCGTTCATGCCACCGTCGAACTGGCCGGGACGGAAGCTCATCACCTGCTTCACGTCCTGCGAGCGAAAGTTGGCAACCGGGTCGGATTGTTCAACGGCCAAGGGGACGAAGCTCTTTGCGAGATCATCAAAGTTGGCAAACGCTCGGCCGAGTTGCGGATCATCGAACATTGGACGATCCCTCTCGACCCTCGCGAACTTGTGATCGCGACGGCGCTGCCGAAAGGAGATCGTGCCGATTGGCTGATCGAGAAGGCCACCGAACTGGGAGTCACTCGACTGATCCCGCTGCGAACCGAGCGGAGCATCGTCGAGCCGCGTGAGTCAAAGTTGCAGCGGCTCGAACAGATCGCCGTCGCCGCGTGCAAACAATGCGGACGCTCTCGGCTGCTGCGAATCGAACCGCTGACGTCACTGAGCGACTTGCTTCGAGATGTCTCGTCGACTCAGCCGACGCATCGGCTCTTGCTGGCTGATCCGCGAGCGAAGCAAAGTCTCGGCGAGTTGCTCGCATCGTTCGGCGCTGCGCCGCAATCGGTGATCGCCTTGATCGGTCCCGAAGGCGGCTTCACCGATGGCGAAAATGTTTCCGCCATCGCCGCTGGTGCAACGCCGGTTCGGATTGGTTCGCACATTCTGCGCATCGAAACAGCCGCGTTGGCGATCAGTTCGGCGTGGGAGCTTTGCGGTGCCAGCCAACAACCGCCTGAATGATGTTGAACAGAAGATCGCAAAGGAGTGGACTGAAGTCTTTTCAATTCGCGGCCTTTGCGATCTTCTGTTCAAACTGTGTGGCGGGAGAGCGGGCAAGCCATTCGTTTGATGAAACTGCCTGCGCACGAAAAACCCCGCAGCGTGTCTCACGCGCCGCGGGGTTCGTGTTTGCTGGTGAGGTCTCTCAGTCTCTATTCAAAGAAACGCCAGCTCAGCTTCCAAAATCTTAAAAGAGAGTGCCGTCGCAAACGCTTGGGCACTCCGCGAGCCTGACGATGACATCTCCGCCGCTCTCACACAGGGGAGACATCCAACGGGGACAAGCGTGTTGCCGCCAGGCTCGATTCGTTGACGCTGCAAACAACGCGGGGTTCCAAAACCGGAGAGAGAAGTTTCGAGATTCGTCGATCGGCTCCCGATCGAAAGGTCTCGAAATGTTTTGGATCACCGCGCGTGCAGGCGAATCACATCGGCGACAAGACGCAGTGTTCGTGCCAGTTCGAGACGTTGCCTCTTTGACACACTGATGGAATTCTTGTTGCCCAGCTTCAACAGCTCGGCAGAGACGTCGCAGAATCGAGGCTTGGCCACGACTTGCATCCGTTGT
>JAYVQJ010000314.1:0-2390 GCA_043777235.1 Planctomycetia bacterium | reverse complement strand
GTAGCCCACCTTCGCAGAAGGTGGGTGGCGCAGCCACAAGAAACACGGACTCGACGATCAATTCAAGGTGGAGGCCGTTTTGGCGATTGGCGTCATTCGCAGGTTTCTTGTGCTGCGCACACGGCTTGCCGAAGCGGCAAGCCGTGCTACCCGGTTCCTCCAAGAAATGGATGACGATCCGTTTGCACCGATCTTGATTGAGCAGTTTTCGACGTCGATCACACCCAAACGTGATGAAGTGAGCCGTCTGCGGATCATCGATGACTCGGCGACGCGGTCGTGATTGAGGAGCAAGAGACGGCGACGACTCGTCCATGAAGGTGACCTCGGCAGTCGTTGAGGAACGGGATCAAAGGATCGTGAATCGGGTAGCCCACCTTCGCAGAAGGTGGGTGGCGCAGCCACAAGAAACACGGAGTGGACGTTGAATCCAAGGTTGCGCCCGTAATTTCCATTGAGCGTCCCACCCAGATTTCTTGTGCTGCGCACACGGCTTGCCGAAGCGGCAACCCGTGCTACCCGGTAAACGGTGTTTTCATCTCCGAGGCCGCATCATGACGAATACCCGGACGAAGCAAATCATCGACCGCTCGCAAGCATTCGTCAGGATGATCGCGACTTCGCAAACGCAATTGCCTTACCCAAAAATGACGTTGCGAATTGCGTGAATCCAAGGTCCGGCGAAATCTCGCGGAAATCGCCAGTGAGTACTGAGGCTCGTTCTGACAAAAGGAAACAGGCAGAGTCATAAAGCCGTTCGCGAATCATGTGCGTGAGCAAGAGTTCGTAGCGGCGAACGTAGGAAGCACTTTGAAACTCTGGGAACACGGGGAAGTGGGGTTGGCGGACGCCCACAGGATTGGTTGATCCGGGGCATTCCTCCAGCAGCATCAAGTAGCCGAGCCAAGGTCGCTGCGAGGCTTGGAACGCGCCTTCGCGAAAGGCGGTCCAAAGGTCGGTTGCCGAACCGAGTGCTTCTTCCGTTCAGTTATTGAAATTGTTTCCGAACGACGGGCCGACTTGTGATTTGAACTCGAATGCGGCCAGCAAAGCGCCGTCCACGACGACGACCAAATCCCATTTCTTCTCGGCTCGGAAATAGCCCGGTAACTCAAGGCGGCTTTCCGAAAAGATCGCAGCATCAGCAAGACCGGCCTCGATCAGTAGCTTGCGAACGATGGAGACGAATCCATCCATCTGCTTGCCGCCCGTGACCGCACTCCGAGCGCCCGTGTCGCGAAGACCAGTCGTCGCTCCCTGTGATTCAGATTGACGATCCCGAGTGGACCAGAAATGTTTGATCGCCTCTTGGATTTGCAGGTTGTAGTTGCTCATTTCGTCCGTCCGTTGACGGTGAGAGTCGTCTGATTGAACAGTCCCGAAGTGTCCTTTAAGAATCGCGTCGCCGCGTGCGCGAGATACGTTTCGTCGATCTCGAAGCCGATGCTGTTGCGTCCCCAAAGTGCGGCAGCCACGCTTGTCGTGCCCGTGCCGGCAAACGGATCGAGCACCGTGTCTCCCACAAAGCTAAACATGCGGACGAGACGCTCCGCCAGCTCGAGCGGATAGGGCGCGGGATGCCGTTTGGTCGATGCCCCTGTGAGGCCGTTCCAAATTTGCTGGAACCATTGCCGATGATTCTCTTCCGAAATCACGCTGAGGATTCGAGCGGCTAAGTCCGGCGTCCGATACCCGCCCGGTTTGCGCTGCATCAAGATGAACTCGATGTCGTTCTTAACGACTGCGTTCGGCTCGTATGGTTTCCCGAGAAAGCCACCGGCTCCTTCAACCTCATAGACGGCGTTGGAGATCTTGTTCCAAATGATCGGAGCCAAGTTGTCAAAGCCGATCATCCGACAGTGTTCCTGAATGGAGGCGTGCAGAGGCACGACCGTGTGCCGGCCATTGTTCTTCCGTCGCGACAAGCAGACGTCACCGACCACACAAATCAGCCGTCCCCCCGGAACCAACGCATCAAAGCATTGCTGCCAAACCTGATCGAGCCCCTCCAAGAACTCGTCATAGTCGACGACATGGCCGAGCTGTCCATCAACGTCCCGATATTCCTTGAGCGTCCAATACGGCGGCGAGGTCAGCACCAGATGCACCGACCCGGTCGCCACCAGAGTCATGTCTCGCGCGTCTCCGAGGTTCAAGCGATGCGCCGTCGGAACCTGTTGGACCGCAGCCTCGATCAACTGAGTCAATTCCGGCGTCCGAGCAATGCGCGGGATCGCGGTCTGAGGATCGCCAAGTTCTTGCAATTCCTCAGGAATGAATGTCGCCAAATCTATGGACGAGGCATCTCGATTGATGACTCGTCTCTCAATCACCGCGCTACTCATTCGCAACTGCCTCTTCCATCGTTCGTCCTGAACTTCCTCTTCCGG
>JAYVQJ010000313.1:0-2393 GCA_043777235.1 Planctomycetia bacterium | reverse complement strand
CCGATCCCGGCAGCGGATTACTACCGAATGCTCTCGTCGTTCACGACGACGGTTCGCAGCGAGGTTGATCTCGACCTCGATCCCGCGAAGTTCAAGACAGAGAAGTCGGCCTTCGATGCCGAGCACGCACCGCTCACCGCCGCGCTAACGGCGTTTGAGAAAGAAAAACTTCCCGGCCGATTCGCTGAGTGGGAGAAGGCCAACGCCGGCACAGTGCTCAAGACCGGCGAGTCGGGACAGTGGATGATCCTCGACGTCGCCGATGTGAAATCGGCTGGCGGCTCGACGCTGACGAAGCAAGATGACGGCTCGATTCTCGCGACCGGCAAGAACCCGGACTTCGACACCTACACGCTCGTCGCGAACACCGATTTGGTCGGACTGACGGCGCTGCGACTCGAAGCGCTGTCGCATTCGAGCATGGTCAAGAACGGGCCGGGGCGAGCGGATAATGGGAACTTTGATCTGACGGATGTGAAGGTGACGATCGCGCCGTTCGTAGTCCCGCCTTCAGGCGGAACTCCGGCGACAGGCACAGAACCGCCTAAAGGCGGGACTACGAACTTGAAGCTGCTCAACCCTGTTTCGACGTTCGATCAAAACGCGGGGCTGTCGGTGAAGCTGACGATCGACGGCGATCCGAAAACTGGCTGGGCGGTTGATCCGCAATTCGGAAAGGATCACGCGGCGCGGTTTGAATTTGAGAAGCCGGTCGGATTTGAAGGAGGCTCGACGATCACGGTGACGTTGGCGTTCAACGGGAACAACAAGCACAACCTCGGCCGCGTGCGGCTGAGCGTTGCGACGGCGAAAGAGGCCGTGCCGCTCGATGCTGCCGCAACGTTCGGTGACCTCATCGCCGCGCTCAAGAAGCCGGCGGAGCAACGCTCGCCGCGCGAAGTTGAAAAACTGCTGACGTGGTATCGCGGCCGAGACGACGAGTGGAAGAAGCTCAACGCGATTGTCCAAGAACACGCGGCGAAAGAACCGAAGCCGAATCTCGCGAAAGTCATGGTGTGCAGCGAAGGGGTGAAGCCGATCCGGCATCACACGCAGGGTGCGGACTTCTTCGAGCAATCGCACTTCCTGTATCGCGGTGACACGACCCAAAAGATCGACGTCGCTCCGCAAGGATTTTTGCAAGTCCTGATGAGCTCGACCGACCGCGAAAAAAAATGGATCGAAGCTGCTCCGGCCGGAGCGACCACTTCGTTCCGTCGCCGATCGCTCGCCAACTGGATCACGGACACGCAACAAGGCCCCGGCCAATTGATGGCGCGAGTCATCGCGAATCGCGTCTGGCAGCATCACTTCCACGTCGGTCTCGTCGCGACTCCGAACGATTTTGGAGCAATGGGTCAGCGGCCGACGCATCCCGAATTGCTCGACTGGCTGGCTGCGACGTTGATGGCGGAGTCAGAAGGCGGAAGGCAGAAGGCAGAAGGCAGCAAACTCAATCCCACCAACGGAGCCGGTTGGCATCTCAAGCCGTTGCACAAGCTCATCATGTTGAGCGCGGTCTATCAGCAAGGCTCGGCGTTCGATGCCGCGAAGTCGAAGCTCGATCCGCAGAATCAATTTCATTGGCGACACTCGCCGAAGCGGTTGGAGGCGGAAGTCATCCGCGATTCGATGCTGGCGGTCAGTGGCGAGTTGGACCGGACTCAGTTCGGTCCCGGAACGCTCGACGACGGACACAAGCGACGCAGCATCTATTTCATGGTCAAGCGCAGCCGGCTCGTGCCGATGATGCAGCTCTTCGATTCCCCCGAACCGCTGGTCAGCGTCGGTGAGCGGCCCAGCACGACGATTGCTCCGCAGGCGTTGCTCTTTTTGAACAACCCGCATGTGCGAGCGTGGTCAACCACGTTCGGGCGACGGCTGGCTGCGGTCGCGGAGAAGTCGGTGCCGGATGCGATCCGCCAAGGTTATCTGGCCACGACCGGTCGGCTGCCGACGGAAACGGAACTGTCCGAGACGACGGCGTTCCTCAAATCTCAGACCGACAGCTATCAAGCCGCCGGTCAGGCGAAGCCTCGCGAGTTAGCATTCGCTGACTTCGCTCAAGTGCTGATGAGCCTCAATGAGTTCGTGTATGTCGACTGAGCGGGGTCACGTCGTGACTTCTTGGAACGCGTACTAAGTGGACCCGCAGAGAAAGGTAGGCGAGTCACTCCGTGACCCGAAGATTCCAGTCACGGAGTGACTGGTCTACCCGCAGAAAGGCGTCGTAATCCGCTGGCTTCTCAAAAATCGTAAGCCGCGCCACCGCGCGATTCAGAACATGAGACACTTCTCCTCGCGGACAAACTCGTTTGCGTCGGGGCATGATCGCAACAGCCTAACAACCACCATTCCCTAAATCAATGAGTCCTGACCCCTTTCTTTTCCCC
>JAYVQJ010000312.1:0-9280 GCA_043777235.1 Planctomycetia bacterium | reverse complement strand
CTAGCCGCCGGTGAAACGCGGGATTTCGTCGTGTCCTCACCGGCGGCTAGCGCCGTGCCGCTCAGTCAAGTACGTACCAATGGGCTACAGCCCGTCGTCCTTGCCGCCGAACGTCATCGTCACGCCGGCATAAACGGAGAAGCGCGGAGTCGCGAAGCCGAACGCTTCCTGATATTTCTGATCGAACGCATTGTCGATGCGACCGAAGAACCGGACGGACGGTTTCCAGTCGTAGTAGGCTTGCAGGTTCGCGACGCTGTAGGGACTCAGTCGCGTGCGGATCGGAGCAAAGGTCACAGGGTCGGAGTAGGGACCATAGTCGTCGCGAAAATCGACCCAGCGAATGTTAGCGCTGAGGTTGGCCTTTCGATCGAGAAAGAATTGGCTGACGCCGAGCGAATACTTGTTGGGTGGGCGTCGCAGCAAACGCAGATTCGTCATGGCGTCGATGGCGTCGGTGCGTGTGTACGTTGCGGTGAATGCCGTGTCGTCGAAGAGTTGCCAGTTTGCGGTCAACTCGACACCGGTCGTGCGAGCGAGGTCCACGTTTTGATTTCGTCCGAACGGAAAGCCAGGGGCCGGAGCAAAGTTGATGAGGTTATTGAAGTCGTTGCGAAAGTACGTCCCGTCGACCACGAAGCGGCGTTCGGAATCAAAAGCCTGCTCGACGCCGACGTCCCAGCCTTTGCTCTGTTCGGGACGCAACCCGGTGTTGCCGCCGAAGCCGAAGTACTCGGCCAGCGAGGGAGCTCGAAAACCGGTGCCGATCGTGCCGTGAAACGCGGTGTTGGTTTCCTTCACTTGGTATCTCGTGGTCACGCGATAGGTGTCGGCGACTCCGGCAATGCTGTAATCGTCGTGCCGTCCGCCGACCGTCGTGAACCAGCGGTCCCACAAGGCGATTTGATCCTGCACGTAGATGCTGCGAGCAAACTGCGAGGCGTTCGGAACCGACACCGAACTCGATCGTTCGTCGAGGTATTCCACGCCGAGCGTCGCGGTGTTCTTGAAGTTCTCCAACTCGAACAGCTTCGCGTTGGCTTGATAGTCGAACTTGCGCGTCTCGCCGTTAAAGAACGGAGTAAACCCGCCGGGAGCGTCACGGTTGTAGTTGATGTAATTGAATCCGGCCTTCTGTTCCAACGCCCCGTCGAACAGCAGCACACGAACCTGCGGTCGCACGGTGTTCGACTCCAACGCATTGATGTGGTTGCTGTCCGCCACGATGAAGCCACCGAATCCACCCGGGCCTCCGGGGACGGGGTTGAAGTTGTCGTCGATGTCGATGCGAGCTTTCTGGTAGCGATAGACGACGTCGAAATCGACGTACTCGTTGAAGATGTAGCCGCCTCGAAAGCCGAGGTTGCCGTTTTTGAATCCGTCGTGTTCGCGATTGCCGTTGAGCTTATCGGCGGACGAAAAGCCGTCGCTTTGCAGGTACGAACCCGACAACGAGTAGTAGTACTTGTCCGTGCCGCCGCTGACTCCCAGGCTCTGCTGCCAAGTGCCGAACGTCCCGCCCATCGACGTGCTGCGAAACTGCGCCGGCCCCTTGCCACGTTTGGTGATGATGTTGACCACACCGCCGATCGCGTCCGAGCCAAACAACGTGCTCTGCGGGCCGCGAATGATTTCGACACGTTCAACGTTGTCGAGCGAGAAGGTGCCGAAGTCGAAGTTGCGCGTCGGCGACGAGGGATCGTTGAGCGGGATGCCGTCCATCATCACTTTGGTTTGTGAGGAGTTTGCGCCGCGGATGAAGCCTGATGTCACCGAACCGGGGCTTCCATTCTGAGCAAAGTCGATCCCCGGAACTCCGGCGTTGCGAAGTACGCCCAGTAACGTCGACTGGCCGCTGTTGCGGATTTGCTCTTCGGTGATGACCGAGATCGCACTGCCGATTTGCGAACGTAGCGTTTCGGTGCGCGTTGCCGTAATCGCGACATCGTCCGGCAGCGGTTCGCGCGGGAAAGGTCCCGGTGTGGGCTTCGCGAGAACTTTCGTTTCAGGCAGCGACGGAACGTCATCGACTTCCGTTTGGCTTTGCGTCTGAGCGGTCGGCTGTGTGGTGCCGGTCTCTTGAGCGTGAAGGCTTGCCGACCAAACATTGATCGAGGCGCAGACAGCGGCGGTGAATCTCACCGCGCGCAACAATTTGCGAGCGTCCATGTCCCATCCCTTTCCGCGAGGATGTGAAGCGTATGACACCAGCGGATCAGATATCCTGGCTTGGGTTCTTCCGAACGTCGCGCCTTCCCGGCAGTCGGCGAAGCAAAACGCACGTCCCTCGAATTTGAGGTGAGCCTCCTGCTCGTGCGTTTTGCTCCGCCGGCCAACCAGTGGCGTGTGCTTTTTCACAGCTTGATTTTCGGCTTGTGCAGATCAGCCGGCACGCGCTAGCGTCCGGTTGAACCGAGGACTAGCGCCCTGCGACTGATTTTCACGTCCCGATTTTTTTGCTGTGACAAAGCACTGGTGCGGCGTTCGTCCCCCTCACAGTTGCGGGACAGCGGGAGATTCTCACTCCCTTCCCTGATCCGTTGGCCAACTAAGTTGTCGTGCAGCGAGACGGCTCGCTGCCTGAGAAGAGGAATCGGTCATGCCGCCTGTCCCGAATCGCCCGATTCGCGCCGAGATTCCGATGCCTCCGAATTTGCCGACGATGCCCGCTCGACAATCGTTGCAACCGTTACAGCTTCGCACGCCGTGGCGCACCGTCACTCCGCTTCAATCTGGAAGATCACCGACGTCTTCACTTCCATCGCGACCGGCCGGCCGAGCCGTCGAGCAGGCTCGAACCGCCACTGCTTCACCGTCGCCAAAGCAGACTCATCCAAGCTGGCAGTGCCGCTGGATTTCAAAATCTTGAGCGACGCGACGCGACCATCGACTCCGATGCGCAATCGCAATGTCACTCGACCTTGCAAGCCTGCCGCGCGAGCCTCTTCGGGATACGGCGGAGCCACATTGGTCGCGACCGGCTGCGGCAGTTGATTCTCTTCCGCGCCGTTTGCGGCGGCCGATGCGCTCGACGACGTGGAATCCTCCACCGCGTTCCCTTGCGACGCGGCTGTGCCATTCTCCGACTTCTGTTCCGCAGGAGTGTCCGTCTTCACCGTTACTGGTTCGATGGATCGCAACAATTCGTCATCGCGGATCGTACTCGGATCAACGCGAGCGACCGCCGATTCTTCAGCAACCTTGGGCTTTCGCGGCACCTTTTTTCGCGTGTGGACAAGGTCGAAAATCTGGCGGTCGATTTCTTCACGCGGAGAGTCCGGCACCGCGTCGCGCGCCGCTTCCACGACGGTCAGCGGATCTGGCTGACTTTGATCGACGTCCGCCGAGTCATCCGGCACGTCGATCGTCTCCAGCCGTACGGGCGGCGTCTGCTCGTCGATCGTCGCGAGCATTCCTCCCGCTCGCGCATCAATCGCTGGAGCCGAGGCGACGGAACTGCGTCCGCGCGTCACCGGCCAAGCTTGAGGCCCGTACTCGGACGCCGCGACAAAGCAAAAAAACGCCGCCCCATGCAGAGCGACACTCCCTGACCAACCGGGCAACCACTCGCGCAGCACGCGCGCCGCTGCGCGAGGACAGCTTTGTGAAACTTTGGACGTCAAAAACGAAGGCCGCATGAGAAGTCGAAGAACCAAACGAGGACCACGAAAGGCGGGGATGGTATTTCTCTCATCGGAATCTCGCCATCGACTTCAACAGCATTGATGTTGGTTGAATGTGACGACAGGGTTCGCTGGCGGGAACGAACCAGAATTGTGAACCGTTTTCACGTTGCTTTTTGAAACGCAGAGATCGCGGAGGTCAACTCATACGGATCGCAGACATTAGCCGCGCGGCGCTAGCGCCGGTTATACGGCATGAACCGGGGCTAGCGCCGCGCGGCTAATTTTCGGAATGCGTATCAGAGATGGCAGAGAGTCCTTCGCGAACTCCGCGTGCATTCTCTCTGCGCCCTCTGCGTTTCAAAACAACTGCTTCCAACCGATCGGAATCGACCGCCTCATTTCACGACCGCGCTTTGCACCGTCAGCTTTCGCAGCCGATCCGCGTTGGGTTCGGGCAGACGTGAGAGTGCTCGAACCCCTGGCGTACCGCTCGGCAGGCGGATCAATTCCAGCGGTGGATCGGCGAGGTCTTCGTGGTAGAAGCGGCTGCTCGGAAAGATGTCGGCGGGGTAAGTAAAATTGTCGAGCATCGCGAGCGAGACACAGAGGCTCGCGCCGACCGCGCTTTCCAACATGCCGCCGACCCAGCAGGGAATGCCAGCCGCTTGGCAAAGATTGTGAACCGCGACGGCGTTGGTCAGCCCGCCGATGCGGCCGGGCTTGATATTCACGAAGCGGCAACTCTTCAACCGAATCGCGAGTTCCGCTTGCCGCACGTTGTAGACACTCTCGTCGAGACAGACCGGCGTGCGAACTTGGCGTTGAAGCTCGGCATGATCGACGACGTCGTCGTTATTCAGCGGCTGTTCGTACATCGCCAGGTTGAACTCGTCCGCTTGCTGGAAGAGTTTCAGATCGGTGATTCGATAACCGCTGTTGCAGTCGATGTGGATCGGGTGGGTCGGATGCTGCTTCCGCACGGCCGCGAGCATCGGCAGATCCCAACCCGGTCGGAATTTCAATTTGATGCGCGGGAAACCATTCGCGATCGCTTGGCCGATACCGCTCAGCAATTCATCGAGACTGTCCAGCACTCCGAAGTCCGCACCGACAGCGACCTCGGTTCGCGTCGCGCCGAGTAACTCATGCAGTGGCTTGTTCTGGATGCGGCTTTGCAACGCCCACCACGCGGTGTCGAGCGCGGCTTTCGCGAACGAGTTCCCCTTGAAGAGCGAAAGCCGTTGCTGCAAATCGGCCCCGGAGGTCACGTCCTTGCCGACCAATTGCGGCGCGAGCCAATCGCGGCACAACGAAAAAATGCCGTTGGCCCATTCCGGGCTGTAACACGGAGCGGCAAACGGGGCGCTCTCGCCCCACGCTTCCACTGAGCCGCTCGTCATGCGGCAGAGGAGCGAATCGATCGTCGCGTCCTCGCCATAGGCAGTTCGCCACGGAGAGATCAGCGGCATCGCGACGTGGAACAGTTCAATGCGGTCGATGTGCATGGTCAGCCCTTGGAGTGCGGTGGCTCGACACCGCCCTCCGTTCAAGCACCAAGACACCTACCGACCTTTCCAGACAAACAAGGTTGGAGTCGGGTTCCGTTCGGATGTTTTGCTTGGCGTTGAACCTCAACCGTTCTTGAATGGAGGGCGGTGTCGAGCCACCGCACTCCAGGGAGCTACTTTTCGTCTTTCCAGAACTCGTCTTCGCCCCGTTTCAAGGGCAGCTTCTTGACGGGTGGTTTGGCGGTGCCGGGTTTGGCCATCGAGGACAAAGCCATCTCCATCAGCTCGTCGTCGTCGGAGGCTTTGGATCGCGGCGCGGCGGGTTTGATGGGGGGCGCGAGTTGTTTGGTCGGTGTCGCCGGAGGTTTCGGTGTGCCGGGCTTCGCAGCAACAGGTACTGGTTTGCCAACCGGCTTCTTTGCGGCGGCGGACCAACCGCACGCGGGGCAGATCCCTTTGAAGTTCAATGCCTCGCCGCATTCGTTGCACAACGGAATCGGTTGGCTCGCGTCATCGAGCTTCGGGCCGCTCAGTGCAGACTTCGGACCCGCGACCGATTGAGTTTTCGCCGGCGCTGGCTTGGCCGCCGGTTGAGCCGGCTTGTTAATGATCGGCGGCGGCGCGGGCTTCGCAGCCGACGCCAACTTCGTCGATGTGGCCGGAACTGGCGGTGGCTTTTGTGCCGGCGTCCCCGACGTCACGGCTGGCGTGAGTGACGGAGCCGTCCACGCGGCTTGTGCATCATCATCGGCAACCGGCGCGGCATCTTTGGCCGACTTCGGCTTCGCCACCAAGTTCTCTTGCCGCACGATGACCGTCTGAGCTTGCTTGCCGCTGGTGACATCTTTGGCGGTGACTTCGACGCGAGCTTGTTCGTTGTACGTGATCGTGACTTCGACAAACGACTGCTCGGGCAAGTTCGGCGGGAGGTCTTCGACGATGCACGTTCCCAGTTCGACGAACTGCTGATCGGCGATGGTACCGCTCTCGACGATGTGCAAGTTGACTCGGCGTTGATTCGGGACGACCGTGCCGAACGTCTGCGTGATCGACGTCGGAAGTTCGGTGTTCTCCGGAATCAGGTAATGCGGGATGCGTGTCCCTTTTTTGGTGTCGCGAATCAAGATGCCCAGCGCGCGGGCGTTGACGCTGCGTTGTTTGATCCGTTGCAGCTTCGCGGTCGCTTTCGGACTGAGAATCGACTTCGCGAAGTCGGCGTTCGTCAGCAACATACCGGCGTAATAGGTCGCTCCATGCGAGATCGACTGATCCGGCGACAGCGACGTGTTGAGCGTGCGGAATCCAAGTTCGTTGAGCGCCTTCTTGATCGCCGGCATTCGCGACGAGCCGCCGGTCGTCAGGATCGTGTCGGTCTGCTTCAGTCCGAATTGATACGCCTTCTGCAGATCGCGAGTAATCGAAATCGTGCGAGCGAGCAGCGGCTTTGTGAGCTTCTCGAACTCCGGCAGCTCGATTTGATAGACCTTGCGATGCTTGCCGTGCGAGCACGTCAGCGCCGCTCGCGGACGGACGGTCAGCGAGCGTTTCGTGTTCTCGACCGCCATCGCCAGAAGCTGCATCGATTCGGGATCGTTGCGCGGGTCGTCGCCGTACTCACGAGCGAACCGGTCGCAGATCGCGTTCGACAACGCTTCGTTCCAGTCGATGCCGCCCAGCTTCAGATCGCCGGTACTGGCCAGCACCTTGACCTCATCCTTGTGGTACTTCACGAGCGACAGATCGAACGTGCCACCGCCGAGGTCGTAGACCAGAATACGTTGCTCGTCGGTCAACTCCGAGAACCACAAGCCTTCGCTACCGAGCACATAACAGAGCGCCGCCGCGACCGGTTCGTTGATGATGTCGACTCGCTTAAGTCCCGATTGAAAGCCCATTTCAACGGTCGCTTGCCGTTGCCAGTCGCTGAACTGAGCCGGCACGGTGATGACCGCTTGCGTGATCGGGCCGATCTGCTCGGCCGCCGCGTCGAGCATCTTCTTGAGCACGAGCGCCCCGATATCGACTGGCGTGTACGTTTTCTTTTCGATCGTCCAGGTCTTGTTCGAGCCGATGAATCGCTTGGCGTTCTGCACGACGTGCGTCGGCTTGAGCACTGCGTTGCGAAGCGCCTCGGTCCCGACGATCACGTCTTTGCCGTCGAACATCACGATCGACGGTGTCGTCAGCTCTCCCTCTTGATTGGGGAGCGTGACCGGTTCGCCATGTTCGTTGAGGTACGAGAGACAGGAATACGTCGTGCCCAGGTCGATGCCAACGGCGTGAGTCTTCAGCATGATGTGCTCAAAAGGTGTCGAAGGGCGAGCGACCAGAAGTTGCTCGCGACCAGCCCGCAAACGGGCGGCCATGCTATCATCGCCCCGAACTGCTCACCAGCGGCGCGATTACCGTCGCCGCGTGCCCCTCCGACCGAGACGCCCATGCCCGATTCGCCACCGTTTTTGGAAACGCTGCCGCTCTCCACCGATTGTCCAATGCTGACGGCGGACCTGCCGGGAATCGGCGGTGTCTTGAAGACCGAACCGCACGACTTCATCGTCGAGGAGATTCCCGCCTATCAACCCTGCGGCGACGGCGAGCACCTTTTCTTGTGGATCGAAAAAGTTGGTGTTCCCGCCGATCAACTCGGCCGTCATCTGGCCGAGGTGCTGCACATCGCGCCGCGAGAACTTGGTACGGCCGGCCTGAAGGACACGCACGCGGTGACGCGGCAATTCGTGTCGGTGCCGCGTTCCGTCGAATCGCGATTGAAAGCGATCGACACCGACAGCATCCGGTTGCTCAAGGCGACGCCGCATCAGAACAAACTCCGCACCGGACACCTCCGAGGCAATCGGTTTTCGGTGTTGGTGCGCAATCCCGGAGGTTGGGCACTCCTGCCCGACCAAGAAAAGGACGGGCAAGAGTGCCCATCCTCCGCGCTTGCCATCGCCGAACGTGTGCGGAAAATCGGTGTGCCGAATTACTATGGCTCGCAACGCTTCGGCAATAAGAACAGCACGCTCAAGCTGGGGCTGAAGCTGCTCAACGAAGCGCGAGAATCGAACGCCGCACCGCGCGAAGCGAATCGTCCGAATCGACGCTTCTTGCATCGACTGGCTCTATCAGCGGCTCAGTCCTGGTTGTTCAACAACGTCCTGGCCGAGCGACTGCGCGAAGGGCTGCTGAGCCAAGTATTACTCGGCGACATCATGCAGAAGTGCGCATCGGGCGGCATTTTCGACGTCCGCGATGTCGCGGTCGAACAACCACGATTCGAGGCTCGCGAGACAGTCATCACCGGTCCGATGTTTGGCCCCAAAATGAAAGCTGCTCTGCACGAGTCAGCCGTTCGCGAGCAACGGGTGCTCGCCGCATCGGGCCTGACGCTGGACTGCTTCCGTCGCTTCGGACATCTCGCCGAAGGAACTCGCCGACCGCTGCTGATCTGGCCGGAAGATTTGCAAATTCGCGCGGTGGCCGATGGACTGCTGTTTGAATTCAGTCTCCCGTCCGGTGCCTACGCGACCGTCGTGCTGCGCGAGTTCATGAAGAACGAATTGTCGGAATCGGAGTGATCGAGAAGCGAAAGAGAAATCATGCAAAGCTGTGTTCGTTGGATGTTGGCGTGGTGTTTCGTCGCACTTGGCTCGATGAGTCTAGCGGCTAATCCTGAGGTCAACCCGGCCAATGGAAAACCGGTCGGTGTCGTGCGACTCCTGTTGCCGCTGTCGATCCCGGCTGTGGCTGGGGTCGAGTGCAACGTCTACTTCGACAACGTTGTGCTCGTGCCAAATCCGGAGAACTTCGTATTTGATCCGGTCAGCTCGAAGGGGCGGCAGCAAGCCGAGCGATGGACGTGGACGCCGACCGATGCCGATGTCGGCGAGCACTCGTTGCAGCTCGATGTGCGTGACGGCGACAACCGCGTGATCGCTTCGGCCAAGACGACTGTGAAAGTCGTCGCGACAAATCACGGCGGCGGAAAATCGCTATCTGTGTTGTGTGTCGGCGACAGCTTGACTCACTCGTCGGTCTACACGCAGCGACTACTCGACCTGAGCAGCAAGCCGGGAAATCCGAAGCTCACGCTGATCGGTTCACATTGGACTGGCGAACAACCGAGTCCGAATCGGCACGAAGGCTATG
>JAYVQJ010000311.1:0-2399 GCA_043777235.1 Planctomycetia bacterium | reverse complement strand
ACTCCCTGTTCGCAGGTGAAGGCTTTCAAGTCTTGGTTGAAAGAGACGGGACGAGCGGTGATACAGACTCGGAATTCCTTGGCGAGCGACATGCCGCGAACGACGGCGAGGATTGTGTTCGGCGGGACGAGGCGGCTGCCGGCGTCGATGGCTTCGGAGGTGACGTGGAGTGTCGAGCCGTGAATGCGCGGGATGGTCATTTCGCCGGAACTGACCCACGGAATGTCCCCTTCCCAAAATTCACTTCGCGCCTTGCTCGGTGTGCCGCCGGAGAGAAACGTCGCACACTGACCCAGCCGCCGGCGCTCCCAGCCATCGGGAATGCCGTTGACGAGGCGGGTGTGTTCGTGGCCGGGGAAGCGGAGGCGGACGAACCACTCCCGGTACAGCAGCCGCGCCGACTCTTCCAACAACGCCATCCGACGCCGGTTGTTCTCAATCAGGTCGTCGTAGGCTGAGAGGAGCTCAGCGATCCGCTGTTGCGCCGCATATTGTGGGATGCATATACGGATGCGTTTGAGGTTTTGTTGCGACAATTTCGGCTGCGCTGCACCTGTGACGTAGCCGGAGATGTTGAGGTTGTTCAGCAACGCCCCCAGAAAAAACGTGTTGGCAATCCCGGGTTTTCCGCGAACAACGTGAGCGTGATTGTTCACCCAAAACTGACCGCTTACGAGAAACGCAATCGGTTCGTTTCGTGTTACGAGATTCGCGCCGTCCTCAGCAACGAGTAAGTACTCGCCGTCGAAAATGTACTCGTCAACATGGTCGATCACTCCCTGAGCGCCGTAGTACCGGAATTCGCCTTGCCGAATCGCACGCTCAAAACCATTCAACGGAGTACGCTGGTGGTCAAAGAACTCCAGAACGTCTCCAAGCTCTACGTCGCGAACCTTCATATCCCCAACTCCTCGAAGTTCTGCTGAATCGTGGCGGCGAGTTCGGCAGCCTCTTGGTTGAGGTCGGCGAGTTCGATGTGGATGTCGCGCAGGGCTTGCTCGAAATCGAAGTCGTCATCGACTTCGGCGGGAGCGACGCCGACGTAGCGGCCGGGAGTCAGGCTCCAATCGGCGGCTTCGATGTCAGCACGAGTCACCGCCTTCACCAAGCCGGGAACCGGTTGCAGCTTGGCGTCGGGGAAGCGGTCCTGAAGCCAGACCGCTTGCCGGTGAAAATAGGCCGCGTGCTTGAGTTGATCGACGGCGCCCTTGCGCGCGGCATCGAGTTCCTTCACCAATTTCGATAACCGGCGGCGGTCAAAAACGAAGTGAGCCGACTCCAAATCGTCCCCGTTCTCTTTTAGCTCGGCGAGAAACTTCTGAGCCAAGTCCGCCGCGCGAGCGGTCAGCTTGTACGCCAAATCCAACTGCTTGATGAGTCCTTTGATCCGCTCGGCCAGCGGATCAAACGCCTGACGTGCGGAGTGCTGCTTGGCGTTCGTCTCCGGCAGAGCGTCCGCGTATCGCTTCTGAAACTTCGCGACCGCCGATTCCAATTCCGTCCGGTCGGAACTGTATGCCGAGAACGCTTCCGTCAATTCGTCGGCGGCACTCAGAAAGTCGGCACCGGCAACACCGTTGTTTTCAACTTGGACTCGTTGCACTTCATCCCGCACGTTGGCGAAGACTTCGTCCACCGAACCGAACGCGGAGTCAAAACCGTTCAGCGTTTGCCGAATCTGGCCGCACTCCCGGCAAACGGCGGCGAAGTAATCTTTGACGAGAGCGACGAACCGATCCGGCTGCCCGCGATACAGCCACACGATCGCCGAGATGTTTTGAAGCTGCTCCGGCGAGAAATCGTTGATCGTGCGCGTGACCTTGCGATAGATGCCGCGAGCGTCGAGCATCAGCACCAGATCGCGCCGCTCCTTCGGCTTGTTGCGGTCGAAGTGCCACAGCTCGCACGGGACGGTGCGCGTGTAGAAAAAGTTGTTCCGAATCGAAATCATCACGTCCACGCCACCCGTCTCGACCAGCTTGCGGCGAACGTCCTTCTCGCCATGCCCGGCACTGCTGGCCTGCGATGACATCACGAACCCGGCTCGGCCTTTGTCGTTCAGGTAGCTCCAGAAATACGAAATCCACAGATAGTTGCCGTTCGAGACTTTTTTGGATTTGTTCACGCCCGGCAGACCGAACGGCAATCGCGGGTCCGTCTTGATCCGCTCGGCATCCACGAGATCCACGTTGAACGGCGGATTGGCCATCACGAAGTCGCACTTTCCGAACAGCGTGTGCTCGTCTTGGTAGTAGGTGATCGCTTCGGCGATCTTCCCTTCCAGCCCATGCACGGCGAGATTCATCTTGGCAATGCGGATCGTGTCTCCGTTTTTCTCCTGCCCGTAGAACACGACCTTGCGTGCCGCGTCGCCGCCAGCGTGTTCGATGAAGTGGCTC
>JAYVQJ010000310.1:0-2400 GCA_043777235.1 Planctomycetia bacterium | reverse complement strand
ACAATCCGTCATTAGGAACCGGGCAACTTCAGGTTCGCGACATCCACTACGTCACGACGGAATCACGAACCACTTGGGAATTCTGCCAACTCTTGGATCGCAAGTATCTCGCGTCGAGCCGCCGATCGTTCGAGCAATGGCGAAAGCTCGCTTTGCAATATGGATGGATCAAGGATGAAGAATAGCCAGCCCGAAATCATCACCGGCGATTCGCTCGAAATTCTTCGGACTTTCGCAGCGGAGTCCGTTGATTTGGTGATTGCCGATCCGCCCTACAATCTTGGCAAGGACTACGGGAACAACCACGACCTCAAGGGCTTTGAGGAATACCTCGAATTCTCGCGGACTTGGCTGCGTGAAGCGCAACGAATCCTGAAGCCAACCGGCACAATCTATGTGTTCATGGGCGTGCGATTCATCTCGTACCTTTTCCACATGCTCGATCAAGAACTGGGAATGTTCTTCAACTCGTGGATCACTTGGCATTACACGCAGGGCATGGGGCGAACGAAGGGGTTCTCGCCGCGACACGATGACGTCTTGATGTTTACTAAGAGAGAGCAATTCAAGTTTCATCTCGACGAGGTTCGTGTGCCGCAGAAGTACTTCCGCAAGCGGAACAACATGACGGGAGCCAATCCGGGGGACGTCTGGCAGTTTTCTCATGTCCATTACTCAAACCCCGAACGGCAAGATCATCCCACTCAGAAACCAGAGGCACTCATCGAGCGCATGGTCCTGGCCTCAACCGACGCCGGTGACTTGGTGGTCGATCCATTTGCTGGAAGCGGTACGACGCTGCGTGTGTGCCAAGTTTTGGAACGCTCGGCCATCGGAATCGAGTTGAATCCAGAGTACGTTCGCCTCATTGAACGGCGGCTGGCGGAGTCATTCCTGGGCTTTGACTCGGTTGACCCACGTAAAGACCGAACTCCGCGCGACCTTCCAAAGCCATTGGCCAGCCACCTTCAAATGACTCTCCTGCCAGAACACTGAGGGAGTGACCCCGCGTTTTCTGCGCTCGACGCGGAACCGGCGGAGTCAGGAGATCTGCGCCAAGCGTGGCAACCGGCTACCACAGCCCTCGTTCCCTTTTGTCGGTTCTGTAGGTATTGGTGACACCTTCGAGAAGTTCAATGTGCTCGTTGAGATATTCCCAGGCGAACTCGTCGATGTTGTGCGCAAATCCTTCGATGATGTTTCCCTGCCGTGCGGCGAGATGGATGATCCCTCCAGCCGTGAGACCATTAACTACGCCGTCGTCAACCCGCAGGACATTGGTTTTGCTCTGCTTTGCTACGTAGAAACGAAGAATTTGCTTTTCTTCTTCTGTGAGATTGTGAAGTTGCTTGAGCGTTTGCTCGCGGGCTTTTGAGCGTCGTGTGCGATTGCGTATTTTGTCGCTGGCCTTGACGACCGCGCTTACAGCAAGCAAGGAAAGTGTCCCGATAAACGTGATGCCGAGCCACTGGCGGTTGTGTTGTGCAAAGTCATGGATTCCGAGTCCATTCGTGAAGCTGTCTGGTAGGAGCAGAAGCACACCGCAAAAAAGTCCGATTGCTGCCAAGTATCTTGGCGCGAGCTTCAGCGCTTCGAGAATGTGTTGTAGTGACGGCATCCGTGACTCTCACTTTTGAATCGATGAGTACGCCAAACGCTCGCTTCAGCCGACGAACGTGGCCTTGGCTCGTTCGGGGTAACCGACAAATTGCCGCGACGCGTGAACTTTGTCAAGAAGTTCGCCGACTGAGAACAATTATTGTCGAACCTGAAATCTCGCCTTTGCCAGCACGTTTCCATCTCGCCCGCACGAAGCATAAAGTGGCGGCCCCATTGAAAGAATCTCGCCTGCGAGTTGGCCCGCCTCTTTTCTGAATTGGAGTTCGCGATGTTGCGATGCGCTTCGTTGTTGGTCGTGGCTGGTTTGGCGTTGGGGATCGTGGCGGGAGAGGCGGCTCGCGAGCGGGTGGTGCGGGCGGCGGAATCGGTGCCGACGGTGGCGGAGTACAAGGCGGCGTGGCACAAGTTGACTGTGCCGGGGACTTGGGACGATCAGTCGAAAGGGGTGCTCAACGACTTCGACGGCATCGCGTGGTATCGGGCGGAGGTGAAGATTCCGGCCGAGTGGCAGGCGACTCAAGTCACGGTCGCGACCGAGCAGATCGACAACGCTCACGAGGCGTACTTCAACGGCGTGAAGATCGGCGCGGCGGGTGCGTTTCCGCCGAAGTACGAAAGCGGATTGAAGGAGGCCAAGCGATACGTCGTTCCCTCCGAGCACATTCGCTTCGGCGAGGCGAACGTCGTCGCGATTCGCATCTACGATCACGACGGCAAGGGAGGTTTCAAAGGGGCGGCTCCGAGCGTCAGTGCCGGCGGGCAGACGATTCGCATGGAAGG
>JAYVQJ010000309.1:0-2402 GCA_043777235.1 Planctomycetia bacterium | reverse complement strand
ACCGGTCGAGTCATTCAGATCAAAGAGCACGCGCAACATGCGGCGATCCTGCGTCAGCATCGAACTGAGTGTCTCGACATGTCCCGGAAAACTCCGATCGGGCAACCCATAAAACCGCGCGTCACAAGCTTGCTCTTCCTTCACGCGAGCCATCTTGATTTCCGGCACATGAGCGACGATCAGCACCATGTTCTCGACCGTGCGATCAAACACAAACGAATCAATGCCTGCTTGTGAAAGCTCCCGCTCCAACCGCTCCCGCGCGCGAATCGCCAGCCGCAACGCCGACTTGGCTGAGAAGATATCCTTGTCGCCCTGCAACTGAGATTTCAGTAGATCGGCCTTCGCTGATCGAAAATCTTTCTCCGGCAAACCGCCACTGGCGATCAAGCCTTCCAACCGCTTGACCACCGTCGCCAAGTGGCCCGTTTCAGCAGCGACCAATTCTTCCGTCTTGGCCAACTGTCGTTCGGCGAATTCAATTTCGCCTTTGGCTTTCAGCCAATCCGAGTAGGTCGAAGAAAGCTCGGCAGTGCTGAATTGCCAACGATCCAGAATCTCGTCCGTCCCCGGCCGCACTCGCGCAATGATCGAACCGCTGACCGTCAGCAACGGAAAAGAAATTCGTCCCGTCACAAGCTCAATCACCTGCAACTGCCGCTGCAATGGCGTGTCGCGAGACACCATCAGCCGCTTCGGACCAACGACGCGAACTGGTTCGATTGCGATTGGAGACGACTGCCCCTCGGCGACGGCCACTCGCTGCGGCGGTTGCAGCAACACCCACAAGATCGCAGCGATGCCGGCCATCGCCAGTGTCATCCACAGACCACGCCAAATGCGAACCCACATGCGAGCACCTCTCAAGGACCGCCTTGGCTGCGCGCCAAGTTCAATAGGAAGGGGCGGCATGATGACGGATTCCAACGAGTGGGCAAAGACAGAACTCTGAAAACGCGACAGATCGAGACGTGTCGCGAAGAGAGAAAGCGGTGTACTGTCTGCACCAGCCATTCGTCACCGAGAGCTTTGGAGTCTTTCATGCTTGAGAAACTTCTTCTTCCAGAAATCCGGGAGTTAATCGCTGACAAAGACGAACAGACGCTGCGCGAAACGCTTGATCGTTGGCCGCCTTCGGAAGTCGTGGAACTGTTCGCGGATTTGTCGGTCGAAGATGACGTCGCCGGAATGCGGATGTTGCGTGGCCCGCAACGGGCGCGGGTCTTCGAGTATTTGGATCGGACATCGCAACAGAAGCTCTTGGAGAATCTCTCTGAAGACGATGTCCGTTCGTTGTTGAACGAAATCGCGGACGACGACCGGACCGCGTTGCTCGCTGAGTTCAATGAAACCGATCGGCAACGGCTGCTCCACTTGCTTTCCGAAGAGCAGCGGGCGATCGCCGAATCGTTGCTGCAATACCCCGATGGCAGCGTCGGCCGGTTGATGACTCCGCACTTCGTCGCGGTTCGCTCGCACTGGACCGTGCAGCATGTGCTCGACCACATCCGTCAGCACGGTCAGGACAGCGAAACGCTCAACGTCGTTTACATCGTGGACCACGATCACAAGTTGATCGACGACCTGCGCATTCGGCAGATCCTGTTGGCACGCCCGCACCAGAACCTCGACGACTTGCTCGACCAAACGTTCGTGGCGCTGAAGGCCAGCGACCCCAAGCGTTCCGCGGTCGAGGTCTTTCGGCAGTACGACCGCACCGCCCTGCCGGTCGTGGACGATGATGGCAAACTGCTCGGCGTGGTCACGATCGACGACGTGCTGGACGTGGCCGAAGAGGCGGCGACGGCCGACATGCAGAAGCTCGGCGGATTGGAAGCTCTGTCGGAACCGTATGTCACGACGCCGCTGCTGACGATGGTTCGCAAGCGTGCGACGTGGCTGGTCGTTTTGTTTCTCGGCGAGATGCTGACCGCGACGGCGATGGGCTATTTTGAGGACGAGATCAAGAAGGCTGTCGTGCTGGCGCTGTTCGTACCGCTGATCATTTCCAGCGGCGGCAACTCCGGCTCGCAAGCGGCGACGCTCATCGTTCGCGCGCTGGCCTTGGGCGAAGTCGCTCTGCGCGATTGGGGCTTGGTGTTCCGTCGCGAACTTTCTTCCGGCCTAATCCTCGGTACGCTCCTCGGAACGATTGGCTTCCTGCGCATCGCGATCTGGAGCCTCTTCAGCAACATTTACGGCCCGCATTGGGCATTGGTCGGCGCAACCGTGGGCCTTTCGCTCGTCGGCATCGTGCTGTGGGGAACACTCTCCGGCTCGATGTTGCCGTTCCTGCTTAAGCGCATTGGACTCGATCCCGCGACATCCTCGGCACCGTTCGTCGCGACGCTCGTGGACGTGACAGGCTTGGTGATCTACTTCACCGTCGCGATGGCGATCCT
>JAYVQJ010000308.1:0-2403 GCA_043777235.1 Planctomycetia bacterium | reverse complement strand
TTGGCAATCCGGAGTCGCGGTCGATCGTGCATGTTCCGAAGCAATGTCCGCCGCGAAGCGTCATCGTTTCGGTCGCGCCGGCCGGCTGAGCCTTGTTGCCGGCGCGTTGAATCTGAGCCGGCACGATTTGGCCGAAAAGTTCGAGCGTCGCATAACGCTCGTTGATTGCCCCCAACCGATAGGCCGTGTGGATGGTCATCGGAAACGGTCGCGTGATCTCGCGGTTCTTGCGCCAGGACGAGCCGATTTTGACAGCTCCTCCCGCGTTCAAGTCGTCGATGTTGTACGGCAGCATTCCGACGCTGTCGTCCACAAAGTTCGCGATCCCTTCGTCCTCTTGGGTCGCGACCAATCGGGTGAGCAATTCCTTTTGCTGACTCGCCGGGGCGTGTCGCACGCAGCGTTTCAAGAACGCATCGAAGTCATGCACCTTCACGATGCGATTGTCGGCCCCGAGTTCAAACGAAAAGCCATTGTCGAGCAATCCGTGATAAATCTGAGCGGCATCCGGCACCGTTTTCGGAAAGAGGGCCGAGTCATAGCTGACTTTTTCGCCTGCGATGTCGTGCTCGTAGCGGACTCGTTGATAACGCACGCCGAGCGTCTTCGTTCCCTGGTCGATCTTTTCGACGGTGATCGCCAGAGTCATCGTCAGCTTCGATGTACTTTCGCTGGGGCTACCGCCGTTGGTTGATCGTTGCCGCAGTCGTTGTTCGACCGTCTTCATCAGCGGAAATCGGTCGCCGACTTTCAGACGCAGTTCCAGGTTTTCCGTTGAGATCACCTTGTTGGCGGACTCGCGACTCTTCGGTGACGACGTGTGCCCGCCCAATTCTGGGATTGCGTCTTCGGAATTCGAGTCCGCTTTTTCCGAACTGAACCAGCCGCAGCCGGACAAGCTCAGCAGCAATCCGCACACTCCGACCCAACTCGTGACTTGCGTCTTCATGACGACCTCGGCTCTTCCGTGATGCCCCCATCAAAAGGGGCGGGAACATATCAGTCGGTCGCCGGACGGCAAAGAGGATTTTGAAAGGCAACTTCGCAGCGTAGACGAGTCACTCCGTGACTCGAATCTTCCGGTCACGGAGTGACCGGTCTACTTTGCGGACTCACTCAGTTCAAATCGGCACGCTCAGCGGTTCGCCGTTGTTCTTGGGTGAAATGCCCAGCAGGAATGGAACTGCGACTTCGGCCCATTCTGTTGCGTTCGGATAACGGCTCGCGGCCGAGCCGAAACAACTTCGCAGCATGTCGGTGTCAATGATGCCGGGATCGAGCGGAATCGCGGCCATCCCTTCGGGTAGCTCTTGAGCGAATGCCTGCGTCAGCCCTTCCATCGCCCATTTCGTCGCGCAATACGGAGCAACTTCGGCCGAAGTAGAGCGGCCCCAACCCGAACTGAAGTTGACGATCACGCCGCTCTGCCGCTCGATCATCGCCGGAGCGAAATGACGGATGACGTTCGTCACACCCTTGATGTTGATGTCGATGACGGCGTCGAATTCCGCGACCGGCACTTTCCACAACGGCGCGTTGCGATTGACGATCGCCGCGTTGTTCAGCAGTAAATCGGGAGGTCCGATTTCCGACAACACGCTCTTGGCCCAACTCGCGACGTCGGTGTCGCTGCTCACATCAAGGACATCAAACCGATGTGGTGTCGCGTGCCGGCTTCTCAATGATTCGATCGCCGTTGCGCTTCGACCGCAGCCAATGACGCGATGGCCGAGGCTCGTGAACTTCGCAACCATCGCCTCGCCCAGACCTTTCGTGACTCCCGTGATCAACACGACTCGACTGTTGGCGGACTTCGACATGCGTTGCTCCTCAGATTCCGGGTAAATTCAAATTCTGCATCACGATGACGTCCTCACGCAGTCGTTGCAATTCTGCGAATTGGGCCGGAGAATCTTGGCCCTCTGTGACCAACTTACCCCCAAGCAGGAGACAACAGGATGAACCGTTTTCGTCGTTGGACGATTTCCGCCGCCGCAGTGCTCGTGTGCTGCGTCGCCGTAGCTCAAGAGAAGGCGAAAGAGACGCAAGTCGTCGAAGCCAAAGACATCAAGCTGACGGTGCCGAAAGCTTGGAAGCAAGAAAAGCCCAGCAACAATTTCCGCGTCGCTCAATTCAAAATCGATGCCGCGGAAGGTGACAAAGAGGCTGCGGAACTGGCTGTCATGCAGTTCGGCGGTGGCGGTGGCCCCGTTGACGACAACATCAAGCGTTGGATCAACCAATTCGATACGAAGGACCGAAAGGTCAAGATCACGAAGGGTAAAAGCACGAACGGCGAATACATCCTCGTGGACGTGGTCGGCACTTATCTGAAGCCAGATGGGCCGCCGATGCTTGGCAAGACTAAGCCGACCCCTGGCTCACGAGTGCTCAACGTCTTGC
>JAYVQJ010000307.1:0-9315 GCA_043777235.1 Planctomycetia bacterium | reverse complement strand
GTTTTTGCAAGACGCTCTGTTGGTCGCGAACGAGTCGGTCTACGTCGTGCCAGGACCGTTAGATTTTTCCGCATTCATGCAGCTCACGGATCGATCCGGATTCGACGCTCTGCGTTCCGAATCGTGGCCGCCGCAGCCGTCACCGAGCGTTGATCTGGGGAGCAGCATGTTTCAAGTCTTGCAGCGGCAAGACCTGTTGCTCGTGCATCCGTATGAAAGTTTTGAGCCGGTTTTGCGGCTGCTGGAAGAGGCGGCCGACGATCCGCATGTGCTGGCGATCAAGCAAGTCCTGTATCGCACCAGCCGCAACAGCCCGATCGTTGCCGCTCTGCAACGCGCGGCGGAGAAAGGGAAATACGTCACGGTGATTGTCGAACTGAAAGCTCGGTTCGATGAGGCTCGCAACATCGAATGGGCGAAGAGTCTGGAACTGGCCGGAGCGCAGGTGATCTACGGAGTCAAAGGGCTGAAGACTCACGCGAAGTGCCTGGCGATCGTCCGCCGCGAGCCGCAAGGGATCGTTCGCTACGTCCATTTTGGGACCGGCAACTACAACGAAACGACGGCGCGGGTTTACAGCGACGTCAGTTTCCTGACGAGCAACGATGAACTGGGAGCCGATGCGACGAGTTTCTTCAACGCGATCACCGGGTATTCGCAACCGATGAAGTTTCGTCAGATCGAAATGGCTCCGCTGGGACTGCGGCCGAAGTTACTGGAGATGATCGAAGCAGAAACGCAACGTAAGAAACAGGGACAGAAAGCGGTCATCCATGCGAAGCTGAATTCGTTGGTCGATCCGGCGATTATCGACGCGCTGTACGCCGCGTCGCAGGCGGGCGTGAAGATCAAGCTCAACATTCGCGGCATCTGTTGTCTGCGGCCGGGGGTGAAAGGGTTGAGCGAAAACATTTCGGTCATCAGCATCGTGGACCGATTTCTCGAACATGCCCGCATCATGTTTTTCTATCACGGCGGCGACGAGCGAGTTTTCATTTCCTCGGCCGATTGGATGCCGCGGAATCTCGATCGACGCGTCGAACTGCTGATACCGATCGAAGACAAAGCACTGCGGACCCGCTTGATCTCGGTCCTTGAGACGTGCTTCGACGACAACGTCAAAGCTCGGCGATTGAATTCCGATGGCAGTTACTCGCGTGTCAAACAGGGAAAAAACTCCGCGTGTCGTGCGCAAGAAGTTTTGTTTCGCGAAACTTGCGAAATCGGCCGGCTGGCGGAAAACTCGCGCCGCACGGCCTTTGAACCGCATCGCGCGCCGAATGGTGAGACATGAAAACTCTGTTGCTGATGAGACACGGCAAGTCGAGTTGGTCGGACGAGGCTCTTGCCGATCACGATCGCCCGTTGAAGACGCGCGGGCGAGAAGCCGCCGATCGGATCGGTCGTCTGTTGAGCGAATCGAATCTCGTCCCCGATCACATCCTGACCTCTTCCGCGGTGCGTGCTCTCGAAACAACTCAGCGAGTCATTCAGGCGGCCAAGTGGAACGGCGACGCGGAAGTGGTGCCGGCTCTGTATCACGCTGAGCCAAAATCGCTGGTCGCAATCGTGTCGTGCGTGCCGAATCGCGTCGATCGGTTGTTGGTGGTCGGCCACAATCCTGGGTTGGAGAATTGGCTGACGTGTCTGATTGGTCGCATCGAGACGTTCCCGACGGCGGCGTTGGCGCAGGTTGAGTTGGACATCGACTCGTGGCTCGACTTGATACCGGAGACGCGCGGGATCTTGCAAAAATTGTGGCGACCGAAAGAGCTTTCGTAACGGAGATCGTCATGCCGAACCAAGAACAGCCTGATGTCCGTCTGCTGCGCGGCGAGAAGCTGCCGGAAACACCTTTTCCCGCGACGCGCGCGGCGGACTTTCGAATTCACTTTCATCCGGCGGCGCATGGCCGAGCGGTCGCTCATGCGAAGGAGAGCACTGCGGTCGAGATCTGCGGTGTGCTGGTTGGTGACTACGGACAAGACGCGGACGGGCCGTTCGTCCGTATCAGCGACATCATTCGTTGCGACACGGCGACGAAGAAGTTCGCCGAGGTCACGTTCACTCACGATTCTTGGACGCAGATCAATCGCGAGATGGATACAAGGTTCGCGAGCCTGCGGATCGTCGGCTGGTATCACTCGCATCCCGACTTCGGAATTTTTCTGTCGGATCGAGACGTGTTCATTCAGCAGAACTTTTTCAGCGGTGCGGGACAGATCGCATTCGTCGTTGATCCCGTGCGAGACGCCGAGGGAATTTTTGAATGGCACGACGGTAAGCCCGCTCTGTCGCCGCATTATTGGGTCGGCGGACGAATCACTGGCGGCGAAGCGACCGCTCGTGGCGGCGGGCAAGTCGGTGGTCCGGAGGCGGCTCGCGGGTCGGCGTCTGTGTCTCATTCCGCAGCGGCCGGTGCATCGATGCCGACGTCGAGCGGTGACTCATCGCGACTGTCAACAATGATGACGATGGCGATGTGCGTGATGTTTTTCTTGCTCGGTTGGATGCTTGCGGGCCGGCGGTCGTCGCCGTGGGAAGACGCGCGCATCATCGACGGAGTTGCCGCTCACCTCCGGCAGTGGAAAGGGCGCGAGGCCGAAGAGCGGCTGTTCAATGTGAGGAAGGGGATTGCCGTCGTTTCCGCCGAGATCGCGAAGCTCTCCGAAGAACATGTCAAACTGTCGGGCGACAACGCGAAGGACCGGGCCAAGGAATGGGCGATGACTCGGCAATTGCTCCATGAATGCGGCGTCCTGGTCGGCCAACTGGAAGAGCGCTACTCACTCAGCCCGGAGGATGGTTCGATCTACCGCGACGAAGTTCTCCGAATGGCTAAAGCGATTGCTGAGCAGGCCGCTCAAAAGGAAAAGGACACGACAAAGGCGGCTGAAAAGTCGGAGGAGAAATCCAAGGAGAAGACGTCTGACAAATCCTCAACAAAGTCTGGGAAGAAATCGGATGCCGGGAAATCGTCTCCAGCGAAGAGTTTGGAGAGCGAGAAAAACCGCAGCGACGAGCCTGCGAAAAAATCTTCGGAAAAGTCGCGTTAGACGTGACGCCGCACTCGACGTTTGTTGGAATGCCGCCTCATCGCTGTGCTGTCGATCACGTCGAACAGTGGTCCCGTCTCCGAGGAGTTTGCTGTGTCTCAGGATGCCCCGCTGCGGATCGACGCGAAAGAGTTGTTTTCGCCGCAGGTGGAAGAGTACCTGGAGGTGCAGACCGCCATGCAGCGAGGCGTCGAAGAGGTCGCACCGCAATCGCTGTTCGTCCGCGTGGTTTATTCGAGCTGGTTTTACTTGGCAATCTGCTCCGGGATCGGCGGCTTCTGTGGCTGGGCGATTCTGGAACCGTTCCTCGATGACACAAAATTCATCCAAAACGCCCCAGGAACCTTGCCACCGCCAGACCAACTCATTGCTGCACTGCTTCTATTTCCAACAGTCGCAGGATTCGTCGGTCTCTTTTTGGGAGCTGCTGAAGGGATCATGTGTCGGAACGCTCGACGAGCCGTGATTTCTGGAGCGGTCGGTTTGGGCGTCGGATTTGGTGGCGGATTGATCGCACTCGTTCCCAACGCGATCGTTGGTGGAGTTTTTCACTCCGTTGAAGAAGCCTTCATTCGGAATCAACCACCCGGACAAATGCCGAATGGTATCCCATTGTTGATCCACATGATGGGCCGAGCCACGGCGTGGGCAATCTTTGGCATTCCTGCGGGACTCGGCCAAGGGATCGCGCTGCGAGAAAAGAAAGTCGCATTCAATGGCGTCTTGGGAGGCGTACTGGGCGGGTTGCTTGGTGGTCTGTTGTTCGATCCGATCAGCTTTGTCTTCGTGACAGCCGATGGCCAGGCCACGGCCAGCCGTGCGATTGGCCTGTCGATCGTTGGCGTGATGGTCGGGCTGTTCGTGGGACTCGTCGAAAGCTGGACGAAGACCGCTTGGTTGCTGATGCGGAAAGGTCCGCTCGCGGGCAAGCAGTTCGTGCTGTTCAAAGACACGACCGTGCTGGGCAGTTCGCCCAAGGCCGAGATTTATCTCTTCAAAGATGACGCGATCGAACCGCGGCACGCGATCATTTACAATCGCGGCGGACGCTTTGAACTGGAAGACTGCGAGACTCCCGACGGCACCTACGTCAACGGTATCCCGATCAAGAAACAGGTTTTGAAATCCGGCGATCAAATCGTGATGGGAAAGACCGTTCTGGAATTTTCGGTGCGTGAGGCGAAAGGCTGATCGCTCGTGGCCGGCGCGGCTCGCGTCGGTCGAATTGATCAATCGACACCCCAAATCGTTCGGAGGCATGCCGCCTTCAAAACGATTTCGAACCACGAAAGATGACTGAGACATGCCGATCTCTGTGAAGTGCGCCGAGTGTGGCAAGGGACTGAAGGCACCGGATGCGTTGGCCGGCAAAAAGGCCAAGTGTCCGCAATGCGGCAGTGTGATTCCGATTCCGGCTCCCGTGGCTGACGCCGAAGAGATCGACGACGACGATCCTTCAGCGGCGAGACCGGCCGCATCGAGATCTTCATCGAAGCCGAAGCCTCGCGCCGTCAAGAATGAAGTCGACGACGATTTCGAGGACGAAGTTGAGGATTCGGCAGAGGGATCCAATGACGGTCGCCGTGCCTGTCCGATGTGTGGCGAGATGATCGTCGCGACCGCCGCGAAGTGCCGCTTCTGTGGCGAGGTTCTCGATTCCAAACTTCGCAAGAGTGGAAAGTCACGCTCCGGTCGCAAAGGGAAAGGGGATCCAGCGGACCTGAGGACCATCGCCAAACATCAGAAGGGCATCCTCGTTTGCATCTTGATTCAGATACTCATTTTTGGACTGCAATTCGCCGCTCCACCTCAATTACGCCCGCTCGTTGGACTGGCCTTTTTAGTGGCGAGCCTCGCCGGCACCGTGTTTGTGTTTATGTTGGCGATGAAGGTCTATAGCACAGGGATGGGGATCTTCTTTGGAATCTTGACGATGGTTCCATGTGTTGGACTCATCATGCTGCTGGTGGTGAATGGCAAGGCCACTGAAGTTCTCAAAAAGAACGGGATCAAGGTCGGCTTCTTAGGTGCGAACCTATCGGACATTTGATTTCGGAGTCTCAGCGTCCGTTTTTCCATTCCAAGGGTTTCGCGAAATGCCCATCTCTGTGAAATGCTTCGACTGCGGCAAGGCTTTGAAAGCTCCCGATGCTCTGGCCGGCAAGAAGGCGAAGTGCCCGGACTGCGGAGCCGTCGTCCCGATTCCCAAACCGGTACTGGATGCCGAAGAGATCAGCGATGAGCCGCCTCCGCTGTCGAAGTCACTGCCGAAGTCGCGGTCAACGGTGATAGATGACGATGATGACTCGACGTTCGACGATGTCGCCGACGACGAGGCGGATGCTTCGGCCGCCGCGAATGAGCAACGCAAATCCTGTCCGATGTGCGGTGAGCAGATTGCCGCGTCGGCCGCGAAGTGTCGCTTCTGCGGAGAGGTTTTCGATTCGCAATTTCGCAGCCGTCCCCGCCGACGAGGGTCGGATGACTACGCAGGCTTCTGGCTGCGATTCGTGGCGTCGCTTGTTGACGGCTTCATCCTCTCGATTGTGGTGTTCGTTGTGGTTCTGGTTTTCGGCGGGATTCTCGTGGCCATCAATGGGAACGGTGGAGGCAACGGCGGACCAGCCGAAGCGATTGTCGGATTCATTATTTGGGGCTTCCTGATTGTGCTTCCGTGGCTGTACTCGGCGTTGCAGGAAAGCTCTCCCACGCAGGCCACGTTGGGTAAGAAGATGCTGGGAATTCGAGTGACGGATCTCGACGGCAATCGCGTCTCGTTTGGCCAAGCGTCGGGTCGGCACTTTGGTAAGATCCTGTCCAACATGGTGTGCTCAATCGGCTTCCTCATGGCCGGCTTCACGGAAAAGAAACAAGCGCTGCACGACATGCTCGCCAGCACGCTGGTCGTCAGAGACTAAACACGAGATTGAAGGAATGACGACGGACGATCGGATCATCGCCTGCGAGTGCGGAACCCACGTGCGGCTGCCGAAGGACTCGGCGAGTCGCGCGTTTCGTTGTCCGGCATGCAAGACCGCGCTGGCGTTGACCGTCGATGCCAACGTGCTGTCGACCAAACAACTGCAAGCGGGTGAACCCGGAGCGACCTGTCCGATCTGTCAGACCGCAGTCGCCGCCGCCGAGTTCATCGTCAATTGCCCACAGTGCGACCAAGTCCATCACCGCGAGTGCTGGTCCGAGATCGGCGGCTGCGGCACCTACGGTTGCGAGCAAGCTCCCGCGATCGATAAGTCCGAGTCCACCGCGTCCGCACCGCTCACGGCTTGGGGAGATACCAAGAAGTGTCCGATCTGCGGCGAGACCATCAAGTCGATCGCGCTCCGCTGCCGATTCTGCGACACCGATTTCGATACAGCCGATCCGCTCACCATCAAGGATCTTCGCCGCCAAGCCGATCGCGATGAGACGCTCAAGAAACTGCGACAGACGACCGTGACGATTTTCGTCGTCAGCATCATCGGCTGTGTCGCACCGATCATCGGCCTGATCGGACTGGCGTTTTTCTGGCCGAAGCGCGAACAACTGGCTCGCTGCGGCCCGCTGTATCAGGTCATGGCCTTCGCGGCGGTAACGTTGTCGGCCATTTATTCCGTGATGATCCTCGCCTTTGTGATGTACGAGATGGCTCAGTGAGGAAGACCTGACCCCATCCAAGTTCATCGGCCGGGTTGCGACGTGGTTGCCGCCTCGCGAAGCAACGTCAGTGCGGCTTCGACGAGCATCTCGCCAGAACCAGGTTGCAAAGCGGAGTTGGTCACTTCGTAGCTGCCTCCCGCGTAGGCGGCTCGGTGCGGGATGTAGATCGTCTCGACGGCGTTCGACAGTTCGATGACCAACGTCGTGCGGAACGGCGAGCCTTGTTTGATCGCGAGTCCCAGTTCGACGAAGACTTCGCCGGGGAGACAGACGATCGCAACGTCCCGGCCGAGCGTCATCACGGTCACATCGACCGGTAACGATTCGCCGATTCCGGACAGCGAGCGGCTGAGTCCCCAGGTGATGTGCTCGGCGGTGTTCGCGTGCGGCTCGCGATGCCGCAGTTGGTCGAGCATCAGTTTCTTGTACGCATCGACGTGATCGAAGAAATCGACTTTTTCCTTGCGGTTCGCGGCAGCCAGGATCGTGATCGCGTGAGCGACTTGCTCTTTCGTCGCGTCTTGCAGAGGCAGCGGAACGACCCGCGATTTGACGACGAGATTCGGCCGCTCGATCGGAGTCAGTTCGCTGAGCTGTCGCTGAATCGACGTGCCGATCGAGCCGCCAATGAAGTCCGCTTTGTTTCGTTCGCGGCGACGCGGGTCGGCGTGATTGATGTCACCGCAGCAACCGGTGCCGAAGATCGACACGACATCCGGGCCGAAATTTTTGCGCAGCGTCTGCTCGATGAAGTGCGGATAGTCCGCGCTCCACTTCATCCCACCGACGGTGTCGAGATGCAGCGCGAAGTTGCTGAGGACTCCGCGCGTTGAGCCGTCGAGATCGCGCAGCGCGAGCAGTCCGATCTCGGGATCAATCGGCCCGGCCGCGCGGACGACGTCGGAATTCTCGTGGTTCTGCCAAGTACGGACGCTGCCATCGCGCATCACGAAGCGGCGATTGAATGAAACGGGTGTTGTCTGTGTCGCTGCTCCGAATTCGAGCGAAGCTGGTTTCGCAGCGGCCTGTGCGTTCGCGATCGACTCTGTAATGCCGTCGATCAGCTTGGTGATGTATGCCTTGCGTGCCGGGTCTTGCGGCGCGTTGCCGAGATGCAGATACAGCTCCTTCATGTAATCGGGCGCGGTGTGCGAATGCGTCGCCGAGATCACGATGTTCGCCGCCGGAATCCCGGTCTTTGCGGAAGCTCGCTGACGAACCTCGCGCGATAGATCGGTCGCGATGCCGATCAAGTCGCACACGACCAGCGCGGCCGATGTCTGCCCTTCGCGAAAGACGATTGTTTTCGCACGCAGTGGATCCAGTTCGCCGTCCGCCAGTCGTTCGTGATAGTAGCCGGCGATCGGGAAACCAACTGGCGGCGTGATGTCTGTCGTCGCGACGCCGATACGCAAACCGTCTTCGGCATTTGGATCAGGCAACACTTGCTGACGAATCGCCGCCAGCCACATCTTGGCCGCGCGGCGTTGTCCGATTCCGGAGAAGTGCCGCCGCGATTTCGAATCGCCGCGATTGTCCCCCTTGAGCGTGTCGGTATCGGGACCGGGGCGAAAGCCAGGGCGTTTCAGAAGTTCATCAATCCCCGCGCGAATGCGGCCTTCTCCCTCGGCGTCGTTGTAGACCGTCGGATGATGCGTGGACTTCGCGAGCAACCACGGCGGCTCAAAGCCCCACACCTTTGCGGCGGCCGAGCGAATCGTCACGAGGTTCGCGATGTACTTTTCGGTCGAAGTCTTCGAGATGACGTCTGACTCTCCTTGTTGCCACAACACGGCTCGAAATCGACCGAGCGTTTTCCCGGTCTGAATCAACCGCGAGTGTAGGTTCCCTTCCGGCATCCACTGCATCGACGACGTCGCGCCAACCGCAACGTTCGCGAAGCCAATCGGCACGCGGAGTTCTTTCGCGAGAGCATCTCCCAGCGGTGGCCAGATCGAACCGCCATCGCTGTTGTCTCCCGCCGGCTGCGGGTCGTTTGCGACCTGCCAAACATTCTTCGCCGAATCAAACGCGACGACTCGCCCGCGCGGGTCCGTGACTTTGAATTGCTCGTCATTGCAGTTCGTCGCGTAGGACTGCCCGGCCACGACGAACACTTCACCGACACTAATCGGCTCGACGGACCCGAGTGCCATCGGCGATTCGGCCCCACCGACGCGAACCTCCAACCGATACCATCCACCCGCCGGAACACGGACGCCGCCGCTCCAAACCGCTCCATCGACAAAGACGAAGGACATTCGCTTCCATTCGATACCCCGCGCGGCGGCGGGTTGATCTCCCAACGTGATCAACCGGTATTCCCAGTCGGCATTGTTCAATCTCGCCTTCGGCATTCCTCCGCCCACGGACACATGGGCAAATCCGGCACCGGGAACAACCCCCGTCCGCTGGATGACCTGATGCGGCTGCGGATGAAACAGCTTGATCTGTTCTGGCTCGGCGTGAGCGATCGCGCTGATTGACATCAGCACGGCGTGAAGACTGACAAGACGGAAGTATTGCCTCATGAGATTTGACGGCTCCTGATACGAAGTCCCAGAATTAGCCGCGCGGCGCTAGCCCCGGTTCGTGCCGCAAA
>JAYVQJ010000306.1:0-9330 GCA_043777235.1 Planctomycetia bacterium | reverse complement strand
AACTGGCGACCGACGAGCATCTCGCGCGAATGATCGTCGTCAACCGCGTGGACGGCGACAACGTCGACATCCCGAAGCTGGTCTCGACGATTCGTGATCACTGGGGCAACTCGTGCGTGCCGATCAACGTGCCGAACGGAACCGGAGCGAAGTTCACCGCGGTTCACAGCGCGCTCCAAATCAAAGGAGATGTGCCGGCCGGGCTGCCGCTCAATCCGCAGGACTACCATCAGGCGTTGATGGATGCGATCGTCGAAGCGGATGACGGCCTGATGGAACGGTTCCTCGGCGGCGAAGATGTCTCCGAAGACGAAATCATCCACGCGATTGGCAAGGCGATTGGGCACGGCACGCTGATTCCGATCATGTTCACGTCGGCAAGGACCGGAGCCGGTGTGCAAGAACTCTGCGACGCGCTGGCCGATTACGCCCCGTCGCCGCTCGATGAAGACCGCCCGGCCAAAGACGAGAAAGGTGGTGACATCGTCATCAACCCGAACCCCGACGATCCGTTCGTCGCCGAAGTCTTCAAAGTCCGCATCGACGCGTTCGTCGGCAAGATGGCGTACCTGCGAGTTTACGCCGGGCATATCGGCAAAGACGTGACGCTGCACAATCATCGCAGCGGCAAGCCAATCAAGATTGGCCAGATGCTGGAGATGCAAGGCTCGAAGCACGAGAACGTCGATACCGCGACCTCCGGCGACATCATCGCCGTCGTGAAAGTCGAAGACCTGCAAGTCGGCGACACGCTGTCCGCTCAAGGAGTGCATCTCGATCTGCCAGAACTCAAGTTCCCGCGCCCGATGGTCGGGCTGGCCGTGACGCCGAAAACAGCCGCCGACCAGCAAAAGATCTCAGTGGCTCTGCACAAGATCGAAGAGGAAGACCAAACCTTCCACGTCACTCGCGAAGCTCAGACGCACGAGATGGTCATCCAAGGAATGAGCGACCTGCATCTCCAGTCGATCGTGCATCGTCTGCACAAGCGGGACAAAGTCGATGTCATCACCGCCATGCCGCGCATCCCGTATCGAGAAACCTGCAACATGACCGCCGAGGGAATGTATCGCCACAAGAAACAGTCCGGTGGCTCCGGCCAGTTCGCCGAGGTTCACTGCCGCATCGGTTCTCTACCACAAGGGATCGTGCCGGAGGAATACTTCATCAAAGAACGCTTCGAGAGTTTGCGTTCGTTCCATTACGACAAGACTCTGAACTTCGCGTTCCTCGATTGCGTCAGCGGCGGCAGCGTCCCCAACAATTTTATTCCCGCCGTCGAAAAGGGTGTCCGCGAACGGATGGAGAAGGGAGTGCTCGCCGGCTACCAAGTTCAAGACTGCTGGTGCGCGTTGTTCTTCGGCAAAGATCATCCGGTGGACAGCAACGAAACCGCGTTCAAGACCGCCGGACGGCAGTGCTTCAAAGAGGTCTTCGGCAAAGCCAAGCCGGTCCTGCTCGAACCGATCGTCGAGGCGCTGATCACTGTCCCCGGAGACAAACTGGGAGACATCACCGGCGACCTCAATACACGTCGCGGTCGCATGGAAGGCATGGACCCGATTCCCGGCGGCTTCACCGTCGTGAAGGCCCTCGTCCCGCTTTCGGAAATGCAGACCTACGCACGCACGCTCTCCAGCATCACCGGTGGCCAAGGCTCGTACACCTTCGAGCCCAGCCACTACGAAGTCGTCCCCGGCAACGAACAACAGAAGATCGTCGCCGGCGCGAAGGTTCACGAAGAGGAAGAGTAAACGAGAAAACTCGAAATCAAGAACTTCATCAACTAGGAAACCTGTTCCATGCGACACACGCTCCAGTTCATCACGTCCACGGCCTTTCTCGCTCTGTTTCTCGCTCCGCTCTCTGCGGCGGATGAGGATTTCAAACCGATCTTCGATGGCAAGACGCTGGCCGGCTGGCACAAGAACCCCGAACGGATCGGACACGGCACTGGCGGAAGCTGGGTCGTCGAAGACGGAGCCATCTCCGGCGAGCAAGACCCGCCCGGCAGCGGCAACGGCGGCATCCTGCTGACCGACGAGAAGTTCAAAGACTTCGAACTGCTGATCGACATGAAGCCCGATTGGGGCGTCTGCTCCGGTTTGTTCGTGCGATCCAACGACAAGGGCCAGTGCTTCCAAATGATGGTGGACTATCACGACCGAGGAAACGTCGGACACATTTACGGCGAAGGAACCGGCGGCTTCAACACGCGGCCGTACGACATCTTCGGCGAAGAGAAAGACGGCAAGCTGTTGAAGCTCTTCGCCAAGCCCACCGAACCGCTGCCGTCGGTGACTCCGACCTGCACGAGCGACGAATGGCTCAAGGCATGGAAGATCAACGACTGGAACACCGCGAAGGTGCGCGTCGTCGGCAACCCGCCGCAGATCACGACCTGGATCAACGGCCTGAAGGTCAACGAATTCGATGGCACGAAGTTCGACGGCAAAGGCTACGACGCCGCGAAGGTCGCCGAAACGCTCGGCCCCGCCGGCTCGATCACCGTCCAAGTCCACGGCGGCAAAGGCTGGCCCAACGGAGCCAAATGCCGCTGGAAGAACATCAAAGTCAAACGACTGTGAAGTTGAGGCATCGCCATGAATCAACCGACGGTTTATGTGGAGACCACGGTCATCGGTCATCTCGTGGGCCGAATTGTCGCGGACCCGATCGTCGCTGGACGTCAACTGGTAACGCGCAAGTGGTGGCCGGGAGCAACCGCTCAATTCCGACTGTTCGCTTCGCGGCTTGTTCTGGATGAGTGTAGCGCCGGTGACCCGGAGGCTGCTGCGGAACGATTGGCCGTCATGAATTCGCTGGAGTTGCTCACGGCGTCCGAAGATGTGGACGACCTCGCGCAACAACTCATCTCCGGAAACGCCATTCCCGAATCAGAACCGCGCGATGCCGCGCATATCGCGATCGCTGCCGTGAACGGGATCGACTATTTGGTGACTTGGAATTTCAAACATATCGCGAACCCAACCACTCGTTTCGCGATAGAATCCATTTGTCGTCGCGTCGGTTTTCAACCGCCAATCATTTGCACTCCTGACGAGCTTTCGGAGATCTAAGATGACTCGCGATTCCATTAACGACGAAATTCGTTCGATCCGCCGAGAACTGGCTGGCCGATGCGGCAATGATCTCGTGGCGATCCTCAAGGATGTTCGGCAGCGAGAAGCGTCCGACGGCAGAACGTATGCCAAGCTTCCCAGCCGTCGCATCACTGCGGCCATCGCCGGACAATCCGATCCTGCGGAATTGGCGAAGACCAGAGAACCCAGCACAAAGACTTCTCCATTGGCCCAATAAGCGACTGAGTTATGAACGGCCACGAACCTGATGTGATTAACCCGCTTGACGAGGACTTGATCGACGATTTGCTCGAACGCAGCCCGCGTTTGATCGCCGGGTGTCAGCGAATTTGACGCGAGATGGATGCGGAGGATTTCGTCATTCACGACGAAGTTCGACAGTTGTTCGAATCGCCAGCGAATCAGTAAGGCTAAATCATGCAGAACGAGCAACTCACTCCACGAGTTTGTATCCGAATCGGAATCACGCTGATTGGCGTTTGGTGGTTCTGCTCGGCACTCAAACAATTCTTCGTAGTCCTCACGTTTCCGCGTTTATCGGATGCCGTCGCGTGGTCAGGGATCGGCGACGCCTGTGTCGGAGCGGCCATGTTGTTCATCGCACGGGTGATGAAAGCCTACGAGTTTCCTGACTGATCATTGGGCTATTGCTTGTGACCAGTCGTCTCGCTGGCGAGTCTGCGGTAAGTCCCTTTCGCATTCTCAAACGTCCGCCGCGCTTCGTCACGTTCGGTTGGGGCGATGTTCTTTTCGCGGTTCTTCCAGAGCAGGTCGATGACCTCTTCGCACCAGCGGGCGCTGTCGCGGGAAGCTCGGATCGGTTGGCCGGCGACGAGCACGTTGACCGGGTTCGTGTGCAGTTGCGGGAACTGACGCAGAGCGACCCAACTGCTGCGCTCGATCGGGATTTGAAATTTGAGATCGTGAATCTTGCCGTCGGCCGGTACTTTGCGCGACGCAACCGCTCGGCCATTCACAACGATTTCAACCAACCGCTCGCCCCCTTCGATCAATTTGTCAGAGCGCGGGCCGTGCAGTTCAACCGTGTCGCCGACGAGACGCTTACCGCCGACCGGTTCGACGACTCCTTGAGCGACTGTCTCCGGCGTGACCGGAGCGAACGCGACTTTCGCGGTGATCGTGACCTCGCCGGGCTTCGACAGCGCGACATCATCGAAGCCGGGACGAGCGTCATTGACTCGGAAGTCGAGCGCGTGTGCGAAGCCGTCGGAGACATACGACCGGCCGAGTCGGATTCCCTCGCACCATTCGGCGAAATCGACTTTCTCGACCTTACCAAGCTGGACGTACACGCGGCCTTGGCCGACGCGGCGGCTGCTCATGCAGGGGAAGTCGGTCTCGCCGCTGGCCTTCAACGGGAAGCCACAGTTGAGGACGTGATACCAAGTGTTCCACTCCTGAATCCGCCGAGTGTCCATCGCGCTGATGAAGTCGCAGACGCCCTCGACGACCGTGACCGGCAACTCCATCGCGCCGACGCCGTTCATTTCGGGGATCGCCAGGTTCGGCAATTGATCGGCCGCGCGGTCGTGAGATTGAGTCAGCTCACGCTCGGTCAACGTGCGATCGCCGTCGGCGTCGATCTTCTCGAACGGTTCGATCATCAGCGCGTCTTTGGTTTCATCGGAGGACAAGACGCCGTTCTTGTTTGCATCCCACTTGGCGAGGAATCGTTTCGCGGCGCTCGGCGGATCAATCCACAAGCCGCTGGCCGAGTGCGCGTAGCCGGTGACTCCCCCTTGAGCCTTTGCCCAGCGCATGACCGGCGTTGTCCACGTCGGCCAACCTTTTGTCTCGGTGCCATCCGAACCGGGATAAGTTTGGTCTCGCAGGTTCAGCAAGCAGACATGCCCCAACGCTTGCGAGCCGAAGCCGCTGATTTCCAGATCGTACTTCAGCAGTGTGAGCGGCTCGCTCAGGTTGTGCGGCGCGGGTTGAAAGAACTGCCGCTGAAACTTGTAGCATGGTCCCCAAGTCAGAACGCAGCCGACGTTCAAGCCCTCACCTTTGACTTGCCGGAACATGTCCTCGGGTGTGACCCCTTCGGTCGGCACCGTGTAGTGAGCACACCCCGCCGCGTGAATGTGATGATCTCCGGAGTAGAAACCGAACGCCTGCGGATCGACCCAGCGTTCGAGGTTGAGCTTTACCGTAGCCGAGTCACTCCGTGACTCGGATTTCGTGTCGCGGAGCGACACGACTACGTTCTTCTCGCGCACCCAATACTCCGGACCGCGAGCAAATTGCACGGTGAATTCGCCCGGAGGCAGCAGCAGCGATTCGCCATCGACGCGATAGACCTGCGGCTGGAAGAACAAATCCGGCGCGAGGCGTTTGGGCTGCGGCAGAAAGATTCGGCCGGCGCGATCTTTCACGACGAGCGCCGCCGTCGTCGGCGTGCCATCGACGTCGTGAATCTCCAGCTTCACCGGAATCGCCGGAGCGATACGAAACAGAATCGGCACCTCGCCACGAAAGCCGATGTCTTGATTGCCTTGTTCGAGGTCAATCCCGATCGTCGCCTCGCGCTTACCCGCTTCGGTCGAGAGGATCAGCCCGATCGCGTACTCGACTTCGAGACCGCTGAGCCGGTCGGTCATCGGCGGTTGCTCGAACATTTCGACCGACAGAAAGCGATCGGCGTCCCGTTTGGCGTTTTCGTTGTCGTTCAGTTCAGTCTGCTGCTGCCGGCCGAGCGAACCTTTGCTGGCTCCGGCATAGACCGCTCCGCCTTGCGGGCTGACCAGCTTCATGCGTTTCGTCACCGTGCTCTCGTTGAGCACTTTGATGAGTACCGGCGTGAACCCGAACTGCTGCAACTCAGCGCCCGCCGGCCCGCGGCGCACCTTCACACGCGACTCCGGGTTGATGTGCGCGAGCAGCAGCACGCGCGGGTCAAGCAGTTGTTGCAGCCGCTTTGCATCCCGTTCTTTGCCCGCTGCGTTGAGCTTTTCGATCTCATCCGCCAGCAACGGCGAGCCGAGGAATTGCATCGCGTCGATGACACGTTTGACGTTCGCCGCCAGCGGCTGACCTTCGACCTCGCCAATCGGAAGAGCCGGATCAGCAGCCGATGCGAGAACTACATCGCCGACAATCCAGAGGCCGAGAACCAGCGCGAATGCGGCTCTACGTGTCATCGCAAGTCTCCTGATTTCTTCGATGGATCGTTCGACAACGTCGTTCAGGAGTTCGATCGTCCGAGCTACGAACTTGCGAGTTTGTCGCCGGCTTCCAAGATCAATCTTTCAGTTTCGTCCCATGCGATGCAGCCGTCGGTGATCGAGACTCCGTAGTGCAGCAGCGACGGATCGGAGGTCAGCTTTTGATTGCCGGGATACAGATTACTTTCGAGCATCAAGCCGATGATGTTCGTGTTGCCGGCGATTCGCTGAGCGATCACATCGCGCCAGACGGTCGGCTGGTTGCGGTAATCTTTGTTCGAGTTGGCGTGGCTGCAATCGACGAGAATCCTTGGTGACAACTTGGCGGCCGCGAGCACTTCGGAGGCGGCTTGCACATGCTCTGGCGAGTAGTTCGGGCCGCCGCGACCGCCGCGCAGAATCAGATGGCCCCACGGATTGCCTCGCGTGTTGACGACGCAGGTGTGTCCGTCGCCGTCGATCCCCAGAAAGGCGTGCGCGGTTTGCCCCGCGAGCATCGCGTCGATCGCGACCTGCAAGCCGCCGTCCGTTCCGTTCTTGTAACCGACCGGCATCGAGAGGCCGCTGGCCATTTGCCGATGCGTTGGAGATTCGGTCGTGCGAGCTCCGATCGAAGCCAGCGTCAGCAAGTCGGCGATGTACTGCGGCGTGATTGGTTCGAGCAATTCCGTCGCGGCCGGCAGTCCCAAGTCGCCGATCTCCAGCAGCAGCTTTCTGGCCAATCGCAAACCGGCCTCGATGTCGAACGAGTCGTTGAGGTACGGATCGTTGATCAGTCCCTTCCAGCCGACGGTCGTGCGCGGCTTCTCGAAATAGACGCGCATCACCAACAGCATTCGCTCGGCGACTTTGTCGGCGAGTCCCTTCAATCGCCGAGCGTACTCGAACGCCGCCTTGGGATCGTGAATCGAACACGGCCCGACGACGACCAGCACGCGGCGGTCCTCGCCGGCCAGGATGCTTTGGATCGCGTCGCGGTTCTTGAGAACGGTTTGGGTCGTCGTCGGAGTGATCGCCAGCTCGGACTTCAAAACTTTCGGCGCGACCAGCGGCACCGTGCTGACAATGTTGATGAACTGAGTCGGTTGCATGAGAGCCTCAAAACAGAATCCACTTTCACGGGTCGAGCATATTAGCGGCGAGACCTCACGGCGCGGAGCACGCCCATTGTGATGCCGGCACGTTCTGCTCAATCGGCCCCGTTCCGATCGAAATGGAGCGTGACCGGCTCGGAGGCCGACTTTAGAATCCTGCCGCACGCGAGATTGGTTTGCTCGCGGCTGTTCACCGCGATCGGCACTTTTAGGAGACTTGGCTCATGGTAAAGTTTTGGTGGCTTTCAGCGTTGTTGGCCGTCGCGGCCGGATGTGCTCAGTCCAGTCCTCCGACAAGTCCGGTCGCTGTCGAGACTGTCTCTGTCGAAGCCACGGCCACTGACGAACCGGAATCCGACGACGTGCATTTGGTCACGCTGAGCCTGCCGAACATGACCTGTCCGATCTGTGCCAAGGAAGTTCGGACGGACCTCGCCAAGATCGAGGGAGTGTCGGCTGTCGAGACTGACGTGACAGCCAACACCTGCAAATTCAAACTCTCCGACAAAGAGCTCGACCTGCAAGCCAAGCTCGATGAACTCGCCGCCGACAACGAAAGTCTCAAGGGCTTCAAGGTCGTCAAGAAGTGACCATCGCAGGCTCGCGCGAGCCTCAAACTTGATCATGTGCTCGAGCGATTGTGCAACGGTGACGAAGTTCGTCCGTGATGGATCGTCATTAGGGATACGAACTGACCGACGGCCAGGCTAGGGAACCGAACTGACCGCAGCAACGATTTCGGTCCCTCAGAATCATCCGGCCCCAACATCGCGGAGAGCTTCGATTAACCGGTCGATCTGCTCGCGTGAGTTGTAAAGATGACATGACACGCGAATCAGCCGCTCGCCGTGCCAGTGAATGATTGGAATCTCGATGCCGAACTTCTCCCACAGCGGAGTCTGAAGTTGATCGCGAATCCCTTGCTTCGGTGCTGGGCCGTTGAGCGGCAGCGGCATCGCGATCATCGAGCCGTACCATTCGCGACTGTCGGGGATCGGCGGTTCGCGGCCGGTCAGCTCGACGATTCGCTGCCGAGCGTATTTCGCCAGCTCATGCGTTTGCTCGCGGAACTTTTCGAGGCCGAAGTGTTCGAGGAACTCGATCGCCGTCGGCATCGCGAGGAACGGAGCCGGGTCCCGCGTGCCCAGCCAGCGGAATTCATCCTGCCAATGAGCCGGGCGACCAGCGACGCTGCCGCCCCAGCTCATCACTGGCGGCGAGAGTTTTTGCTGATGCCGTTTCGCGACAAACAAAAAGCCGCTGCCAAACGGCGCGCTCAGCCACTTGTGGCCGCTCGCGCAATAATAATCACATCCGAGTTTCCGCAGATTGACGTCGATCATCGCTAGCGCATGTGGTCCGTCGATGCAAACTTGGATGCCCCGCTTCGCAGCCTCGCGACAGATCGCTTCGACCGGAAAGATCACAGCGGTCTGCGAGGTGATGTGACTAACGACGATCAATTTCGTCCGCTCGGTCACGCCGGCCATCAGTGCCGCGACCTGCTCGTCCGCCGATGTGATCGGTCGCGGCATTGGCTGCACGACGATGTTCGCGTTGGCTCGCTCGCACGCTCGCCGCCAAATGCGCATCACCGCGCCGTACTCTTGGTTCGTGAAAAGAATTTCGTCCTCGGCCTGCAATGGAACGCTGTTGGCGACGATGTTCATCGCGACCGTCGCGTTGTCGCAGAACAGCAGGTCGTTGCCATCCGCGCCGATGAACTGTCCGAGCTTCTCCGCTGCGTGGTCCAATTCGGTTTCCATCTGCCGCAGATAAAAATCCATCGGCTGACGTTCGAGTTTCTCGGTCCATGCCTGTCGAGCTTCGCGCACGCAACGAGGTGACGGGCCGAACGAACCGTGATTCAAATACGTCACGCCACCAGGAAAGGACCAGTCGTCGGAAATGGACATCGCGAGTTCCGTGAGGCGAAGGAATGAAGAG
>JAYVQJ010000305.1:0-2410 GCA_043777235.1 Planctomycetia bacterium | reverse complement strand
ATTTCGCGATCAAGCTGGAAGCCGATCGCATGGTCAACAGCTTTATCAAAGCGGAAGACCTCGCGTCCGAGATGACCGTCGTCCGCAACGAATTCGAGAGTGGCGAAAACCGTGCTCAATCCGTGCTGATGCAGCGGATGTTTTCGGCCGCGTTCGAGTGGCACAACTACGGCAAATCGACGATTGGCAACCGAGCGGACATCGAACGTGTCCCGGTCGAGAACCTCAAACGTTTCTACAAAAAGTTTTATCAGCCGGACAACGCGATGCTCATCGTCGCCGGGAAGTTCGAGCCGGAGACGGCACTCAAGCTCGCGACGAAATACTTTGGCCCGATGCCGAAGCCGGAACGCATACTCGAAAACACTTACACGGAAGAGCCGGCTCAAGATGGCGAACGCATCGTGACGCTGCGTCGCGTCGGCGACGTCGCGGTTGTCGGCGGCGTCTTTCACATCCCGTCGGGACCGCACCCCGAGTTCGCGGCGGTTGATGTTTTGGAATCGGTCCTCACACAAGCTCCGTCGGGCAAGTTGTACAAGGCACTCGTCGAGACGAAGAAAGCCGCGAACGTCAACGGCGGCGCGTTCGCGCTGCATGATCCCGGTGTGCTGCTGCTGCTGGCCGAGGTCTCAAAAGGAAATGACGCTCAAGTCGTGCTCGAAGCGATGCTGGATGCGATCGACAAAGTCGTGCTGGATGGTGTCGCCGAAGAGGACGTCGCGCGAGCCAAGCAAAGCTTGCTCAAGCAACGCGAACTGCAAGCGGCCGACAGCACGGGACTCGCGATTCAATTGTCCGAATGGGCGTCGCAGGGTGACTGGCGTCTGTATTTCCTGTACCGCGACCGGCTGGAACAAGTCACGAAAGCCGACGTGCAAAAGGCGGCGGCTGCGTACCTGCGACAGAACAACCGCACGGTTGGGATGTTCCTGCCGGTGAAGTCTCCCGAACGAGTCAGCGTCCCGCCGACTCCCGAACTCGCCGAGATGATCGGCGACTACAAAGGTCGTGCCGACGTCGCCGCTGGTGAGGCGTTCGACGTCGATCCGTTGAAGATCGAAGCTCGCACAGAGCGAGTCACATTGCCAACCGGACTCAAAGCTGCGTTCCTGCCGAAGAAGACTCGCGGCGAAGCGGTCACTCTGCGACTGACGCTGCGATTCGGCAGCGAAGAAACGCTCACGAACAAAGCCAAAGCCGCCGAGTTGTTGCCCAAGCTGATGGCGCGCGGCACGAAGAAACTCTCGCGTGAAGCATTGACCGATGCGCTCGACAAGCAATTCACCGAACTGCACGTGAGTTCGTCAATTCGCCAACCGGGCATTGCCACGTTCACACTGAAGACGAAGAAGAAAAATCTTCCCGCTGCGCTCGATCTCTTACGACAAGTCCTTCGCGAACCGGCGCTCGCCGAGAAGGAACTGGAGACGCTGAAAAACGCACAGCTTGCGAGCCTTGAGAAGCAGAAGACCGATCCGACCGCGCTGGCTCAGTCGGAAGTGTCAAAGCAGCTCAATCCGTACGCCGGCAGCGACCCGCGATACATCCCGTCGCCTCCCGAAGACATCGAGATGCTGCAACAGACGTCGCTGGCGACGATCCGCGAGCTGCACGAGACGATGCTCGGTGCCAAGAACGGCGAATTGACCATCATCGGCGACTTCGATGCCGATGCCACCAAGCAGCAGATCACAAAACTCTTCGACGGCTGGCAGCCGAAGGTTTCGTACCAACGCATCGTGCGGAAGTCGGACCTCAAAGTGAAAGGGAACACGCAATCGCTCGCGACACCGGACAAGGCCAGCGCGACCTACTTCGCCGGCTTGGTCTTCCCGCTGAACGACGATCATCCCGACTTCGCCGCGCTGAATCTCGGCAACTTCATCTTCGGTCACGGTTCGCTGTCGTCGCGTCTTGGCAATCGCGTGCGAGAGAAAGACGGCTTGAGCTACGGAGTCGGGACCGGCCTGCAAGTCCCCGCCGTCAATGATCGAACGCTGTTCTACATCTACGCCATCTGCAATCCCGCCAACATGCCGAAGGTCGAGAAAGCGATCCGCGACGAACTCGACCTGATGCTGAAAGACGGAGTCACCGCCGAAGAGCTCGACGCTGCCAAGCAAGGATTCCTGCAAGGGGAACAGGTCGCTCGCACCGAAGACAGCCAGCTCGCCGCGATCATTGAAGAATCGCTCGATGCCGGCCGCTCGCTGAAGTACCAAGCCGACCTCGAAGCCCGCGTGATGAAAGTCACCCCCGCCGACGTCGTCAAAGCCTGCCGCAAGTACCTCGATCCCTCAAAGCTGGTGATCGTCGAAGCGGGAGATTTTCGGAAGAGTGGTGAGTGAGAAGCCCGATCCGTGGCAAATTCTGGCTCTCCGCCATTCGTGTTGGAACGCATTCATCA
>JAYVQJ010000304.1:0-2410 GCA_043777235.1 Planctomycetia bacterium | reverse complement strand
TTCTTGGCGACTTGTTCGTCGATTTGCTTGACCAAACTGGTCAAGTCGTCGGTGATCGATCTAGTGAAGATCGCGACCACCGGACGGTTCCCGTACCTTCAGCGATAGCAGAGCGTTTTGTCCTTGTTCGGCCCCGTGATGTCGCGGACGTTGAACACGCCCGCCGCATCACCGACCTGCAAACCAGACTTCAGCTCTGCCGCCATCAAGCTCGCCGTTGCGATCAGCAACACGAGCGCGGGGGCGCAGATTCGTTTCATCTCAGCACTCTCCTTCTTTCGAGGAACAAACAAATTCCAGCCGCACGCGCGACCGGCTTGAACTCACACATCAGCCGGTACGCGCTAGCGTCCGGTTCAAACCGGGGCTAGCGCCCTGCGGCTCAGAACTCACTCCTTCTCTACCTTCAACTCTTCCAACTTCTTGACGACTGCGTCGGCATGCGCCGCAGCTTTCACTTCTTTTTCAATGAAGGCGATCTTCCCATCCTTGCTGACGTAGATCGTCCAGCGCTTCGGAAAACCTTTGTCGTCCGCGACCAAGCCATATTCCTTGGCAGTCTGCCGAGTCGGATCGCTGAGCAGCGAGAAGCCGAGCTTCAGATCGTCCGCGAACTCTTGGTTGTATTCCGGCGTGTCGCAACTGGCTCCGAAGTACGCCACGTTGAATTCGCGAAGGGCCTTGCCGCTCTCACGGAGCGACTTGCATTCGGCCGTTCAGCCACCGGTTTTCGCTTTCGGGTACCAGGCCACCACGACCGCCTGTTTCCCTTTGAACTGCGACAGCTTGTAAGTCTTGCCGTCGGTTCCCTTCATCTCCCAATTGGGAGCATCATCACCCGTCTTCAGCTCCGCCGCACCGGCGAGCGTGGCCACAGCCACCATTCAGAGACTCATGCAAAGTGTCCGAAACCATTTCATCGTCGCGACTCCTTGTGTTGTCGGATGAGTTCGCCCGCTCCTCGCGAGTGGCCGGCACGATATCAAACCCCATCCCGCTTCGGCCAGCCCGTCCGAAAGCCGATGACCGAAACGTAGCCGTCATCGCTCCGCGTGACGAGCCGAACGCTCCAGAAGACGGTGATGGAGTAGAGGCCGTTCGAACCGTTCGGCTCATCACGCGGAGCGTGATGGCTACGTTGTCGAACCCCCGGACACGTCCGTCATTCGCCCGGAATCTTGTGCAACGTGAAGAACCCGTAGTCCGGCCACAGCGGAGTCTCCGGAGCGGCGACGTCACGGCACGAGATGTCATAGACGTAGTTCGGCGTCTTGCGCGAATCGACTTTCAGCTTTGCCATCTTGCCGTCATCGCTTAGCTCAACTGCCAGCACCTTGCAGCGATGACGATCCGAATCGGGAGTCGCATACGCTCCACCCCAAACGCGCGTGTAGCCGGAGATCGAATAGTTCTCGCCGTTCGTCGCGCGAGCACGATCGACTGGCGCAAAGAAGTCGATGTCGAAGCCGTCGCGAGTCGCTCGAATCTCGCGAATGCCATTCGGCCGCTGACCGTTCCCCTTGAGCTTCACGATGCTGCCGGTGTTCCGTCCTCCAGCCCAACCACTGTCGGCGATGCTGCCGATGTAGATTTCACCTTTGGGACTGACGCCGCAGCAGAGCGGCCCTTCAAAACTGAGCGGAACGGCGCTAGCCGCCGGTGAAACGCGCTGTTTTCCGTTGCTAGTACCGGCGGCTAGCGCCTTGCCGCTCAGTTCATCCTCTGAATAGGAAAACGGATAGACCGCTCCCTGCATGACATCGCCGACGCGCTGCGTCGTGAAGCGAATCAGGAACCGCCCGTTGTACTCGCAGCCGATGCCGTGCCCTTTCAGATCGGGATAGCCCTCGTTGCCGGTCAGGAAGCACAGCCCATTCACGCTACGAGTCCACGGATGCGGAATCTGAATCGCCGCCTTCGTCTCCGGCGCGTCCTTGTCCTCCTCGTGAGTGCTCGGCACGCCGTAATGCGCCCCCTCGACGAGATAGTTGATCTCGTTGAAACAGTTCTGCACCCCCTGCTGATCCGAGACAAACACCTCATCCCGCTCGTTGATCGCGATGCCGGTCGGATAGCGGAAGGCGTGGCCGATGGGAGCAAGTGGGTCACTCGCAGGTTTTTTGTTTGGATTCTCGCCGAACCGGTCTAGGATCCTGGTTGATGCGGGTGGCCAAGGCGTTCGCCACTCTGGTCGCTGCCGCAGAACTTTGCCTCGCCACAAAGACTGATCTTTGGGACGGTTCTTGTCGGTGTAGTCGCTGGCCAATCCGATGAAGAGATTTCCCTTTGAGTCGCGAACGGGGCCTGTGGTCCATTCGTGGTAATCGTCGGTGAAGCCCCATCCGGAGATGCCATACTTCTGCCGCTCGAAATAACCGTCGCCGTCCAGATCAACCAGCAGTGTCGCTTC
>JAYVQJ010000303.1:0-2411 GCA_043777235.1 Planctomycetia bacterium | reverse complement strand
ACAACACGTCTCCCGGATCGAGTTCCACTGGGACCGCGTTGGTGATCACCGCTTGGTTCTCCGGCACGTCTTCGCGAAAGAACAATGCCTCGTCGAATCGCGAACGCTCGAAGTTCATGCGGTGCGAGCCGGGAATGACTCGCAGACAGCCGTTTTCGACGCGCTCGGGCACGAGCGAAATCCAAACGCTGATCAAGTCTGGCCGCTGATACGCCCAATAGCGGATGTCTTGATGCCAGCCGGTATCGCTGCTGAATTTCGGCTGCTTGGTCATGATGCAGTTGTGATGCGCCAGCGGCATCACGATCCGCGGGCCGAGCAAATCCACCAGCCGACCGACCAACTCGCGATCGCTCAACCATTGCGTGAAGACGTAATGTCGCGAATGAACCTGCTTGAGCCGTCGAATCGTTCGACCTCCCTCGGCCGCAAGCGACGGTGGAGCACCTGGGTAATGCAACTCCGCTTCGTACTCAACCGGCCCGATCTCATGTTTCACACTGTCGAGCGTCACAGCCAGCATCTGCTCGCGAATCGCCGTCGGAACGAGCTGTCGGAAGACAAGAAAGCCATCACGTTGAAACCGTCCCCATTCCGTCAGGCTCAGTCTCCGCAGCGTGCCGTCTGGCGGCGACGCGGCAATCGGAAGGGAATCGAGCAGATTGTCGGCAGTGTCCATCGAGAAATGGTCCTTGGCGTTTTGTCATTGGCAATTAACAAAACACAAAACACCAATGACAAACAACGAGGCTCATCGTCTTGCCTGCCACCAAGCCTCGCAAGGGATCAACTGCCGCCCTGACTCAGCTCATGATCTCGCGGATCGGCTCCGCTCCTTCGACACCGACCAGCTTCTGATCGAGGCCGCCGTAGAAGTAGGTCAGGCGATCGGGATCGAGGCCGAGTTGGTACAGCATCGTGGCGTGCAGATGCTTGACGTGGAACGGCTTTTCGACCGCCGCGCTGCCGAGTTCATCTGTCGTGCCGACGGAGATTCCGCCTTTTACACCGCCACCGGCGGCCCACATCGTGAAGCCGTAGGCGTTGTGGTCTCGACCGGTTCCTTTTTCGTATTCGGCGGTTGGCTGCCGGCCGAACTCGCCACCCCAAACGATCAACGTCGAATCGAGCAGTCCGCGAGCCTTGAGGTCGGTCATCAGCGCGGCGATCGGTTGATCGGTCTCGCCTGCGTGCAGGTCGTGATTGTTTTTCAGATCGCCGTGAGCATCCCAGTTGTCGTCGTTGTGGGCTCCGCCAGAATAAATCTGCACGAAGCGGACACCCCGTTCGACGAGCCGCCGCGCGAGCAAACATTGCCGAGCAACCGTGCCGCAGCGTTTGTCGTTGAGGCCGTACATCTCTTGGATGTGTTGCGGCTCTTGCGCGAAATCGACTGCTTCAGGGGCAGACGACTGCATCTTGAACGCCAACTCATAGCTCGCCACACGCGCGGCGAGTTTCGAATCGTTGCCCAGCCGCGCGGCGTGGTCGTCGTTGAACTCACGCAGCGTATCGAGCAATCGCCGCTGGCCCGATTCGGACAGCTCGGCTGGCCGAGCCAAATCGAGGATCGGCGTCCCTTGCGAGCGGAAGATCGTCCCTTCGTACTGAGCCGGCATGTAACCGCTGTTCCAATTCTTCGCACCGCTGATCGGTCCGCCGCGCGGGTCGAGCATCACGACGAACCCCGGCAAGTTCTCGTTCTCAGAACCGAGTCCGTAATTCACCCACGAACCGATGCACGGCGAGCCGCTTTGCACCTTGCCGGTATTCATCTGCAACATCGCCGAACCATGAATCGGCGAGTCCGCTGTCATCGAGTGCAGGAATGCGATGTCATCCACATGCTTAGCAAGATTGGGAAACAGTTCGCTAACCCAATGCCCGCACTGGCCGTACTGCTGAAACTTCCAACGCGGCTCGACGATGCGTCCTTGATTCTTCTTCCCGCCGCGGCCGAATGTCTTGACGGTGATCGTCTGATTGTCTCGGCCGATCATCGCCGGTTTATAATCGAACGTGTCGATATGACTAGGACCACCATACATGTAGAGAAAAATGACGCTCTTGGCTTTGCCGTCGAGATGCGGCTTCTTTGGCGCGAGCGGGTTCGCAAACGCCTTGGCTTTGACCACGTCGGCAGCGCTTGCGGACGCGGCGAAGAAGCCGTCATCGAGCAACCCGGCCAGAGCGGTCCCTGTGAATCCGGCTCCCATTTGCCAGAGCATTTCACGTCGCGTACGGCCACAAAAGTTCGGCCCTGAAGAGGGGAAGGCAGTCATCGTCATTTCTCCAAAGCGATCAGCAGGATTCGGATCGCTTATGTTTGTTAATCCTTGAATACGAACTCCGGCGTGTTGAGCATCGCCCACATCAAGTCTTCGATGACTTTGCGGCGATTGGCTCCCGCG
>JAYVQJ010000302.1:0-9345 GCA_043777235.1 Planctomycetia bacterium | reverse complement strand
TAGAAAACGTTACGCACCCTCGTTCCGTGCCCCCACTCTTTTCTTCCTTGCCTTGTTCGCTCTCCTGATCCGTGTTCAATCCGTGTTCAATCCGTGTTTCATCTGTGGCTTTGAACCTTGCCTCCCCGGAACACCGGAAGAGCCTCTCAATCTTCGGCACGACAAGCCGGGGGCTTGCACCCCCGGCGACAATCCATCGCCACTGCGTGGCTGGCGAGCAACGCCAGTTCAAAATCATCGCCATTTCAAAAATGGTGCGGTGGATTACTTCGCCAATTGCAGGAATCGCTCGACCCGCTGCTCGACGACGTCGAGGCTGCGGTTCCAAAAGTCCGGCTTCGTCAGATCATCGCCGAGCGTGCTTTGCACCGCCTCTTCCGCCTCACAGCAACCGGTGGCGATCAGCAGCTTGCGATACCGAGCCGGGAAGTCGCCGGAAAAACTCTTCGCCGTCGCGAACGTCCCCAGCGAGAGCAAATAACCGAACGTGTACGGGAAGTTGTAGAACGGCAAACCGGAGATGTAGAAGTGCAGCTTGCTGACCCAGAAGCGCGGGTTCCAACCGTCCTCAGCCAGCGCATCGAGATATGCCTCGCGCTGCGCCGCGAGCATCAATTCGGAGAGCCGTTCCGGAGAGACTTCGCCCTCGCGGCGTTCGCGGTGAAAGTTGTCCTCGAAGATGAACCGCGCGTGGATGTTCATTAAAAAAGCGACCGCGTCACCGAGCATGTTGTCGAGCAGTTGCAACTCTTCCGCCGCCGACTTCGCGGTGCGGAGTTGCTGCTCGCCGAGGACCGCCTCCGCGAACGTCGACGCGGTCTCGGCGAGATTCATCGGATAGTCCTGCAAGAAGTACGGCCGGTCCCACAAGACGTGCGAGTGATAAGCATGTCCCAGTTCGTGAGCCAACGTGCTCATGCTGTCGGCCGAGTTCGTGTAGGTCATGAAAATCCGCGACTGCTGCTTCGTCGGCAGGCCGGTGCAAAATCCACCTTGTCGTTTACCGGCGCGGTTCTCGACTTCGATCCATTGTTCGCGAATCGCATGCTCGGCGAAGTCACCGAAGTCAGGACTGAACTCACGAAACGTGCGAATGACGATGTCGCAAGCGTCGTCGTAGTGCAGCTCGTCGCTGTCGCCGAACGAACTCGGTAGCGGGGCGGACAGATCGAACCAAGCGAGCTTTTTCAACCCCAGCAACTCTGCCTTCTTCGCGAGATACTTCAGCAGGACCGGCTTGCGAGCCGTGACCGCCGACCACATCGCATCGAGCGTTTCGCGGCGCATTCGGTTGTGTCGCAACGGAGCCACCAAGTGCGCGTCATCGCCCGTGAAGCTTAGATGTTTGGATTTCGTCAGCCGAAAGCCGGAGATGTGATTGAGTGCGTCGGCACACGAGTCTTGAATCGTGGCCCAAGCTTTGTCGGCCGCAAAGAAATTGTTTTCGCGGACGGCTCGCTGCGGCGAATCGAACATGACTTGGCCGGGAGATTTTTCCACGACCTCACCCCGTTCCATGATCTTGATCTTCAACTCGCCGGACAGCCGATCGTACAACCGACCCCAAGCGTGAATCGCATCGACCGCCAAATCGTTCGCGAGTTGCTCACGTTCCTTCGGCAACCGCAACTCCGAGTTTCGACGACGCTCATCGAAGAAGAATCGCAGCGTGCCCAGTTCCGCATCGGCCGCGAGCATCCGCGAGAGCGCATCGGCATCGGCTTCTTTCACTGCGAACTCGATGCTGGTCGCGATCTGTGCTCGCAGTGGATCGAGCGCCGACAACTCCCCTTCGAGTTGTTGAAACAATTTATTGGCTGCATCGGCCGCCGCGTGACATCCAGCGAACGACGACAAATCGCCGGCCAGCATCTCGGTTGCCGCGTACTCCGTCAGCAAGCGTTTCCAAAGCGAGACCGATTGCGGCTCGGCATTCAGCGGCGGCAGACAGTCGGTCTCCGCGACAAGCTGCGTGAGCCGTGACCGGTAATCGCTCAGCACCGCTCGGAAGTCGGGAGACTCCGGGTGCGGCAGGATCGAATCGAGTTCCCAAGTCTGCGGAAATTTGCGGCTGGCTGCGTTCACTGTTGGCATCCTGTGTCGAAAGTTTCTGGTCTCAGAGACGAGCCGGAAATCTATCAAGCACAGGCGACAAGAGCATTCGAGGCCGACGGATTCCTCAGCGGCGAGGCGTGGTTTTGGGTTTCTGTGCCGCGATGGGAGCGGTTCGCAATGTCGAGCCGCTTGGAGTCGACGCCAGGAAGCTGCGCTTCGTCAGGACTTGCGGCAGCTCGCCGAACAGGAAGCCATTCGCGTTCATGCCTGCGGTGAGAACCAAGTTGCCGAAACGATCGTCGGTGGTCGTCGAAGACAAGACGGTCGATGCGGTGTCCTTGCCGTCCTTGTAACCGGTCGGCTGCGTTTCGCTGAGGGCATAGGTGCCGGGTCGTAAGTTCTCGAAGTTGTAGGCTCCGTCGGTTCCGCTTGGCTGAGTCACGTTCACGGCATTGCCGAAGAGATCTGTCCCGACCAGCGTCACGATGACACCGGCGATCGGTTTCTCGTTGGCATCGAAGCGGCCGTTGTCGTTCGCGTCGATGTAGACCGAGCCGGCGATGCGAGCACGTCGCGGTTCGAGGAACGTCACTGCTTGGGACGTGTTGTTCGTGAGCGTCGTCTCGGTTTCGCGTCCGCTGACCGTCGCTGTGTTCGTGATCGTGCCGGTGACGGTGCCCATCGAGCGAACGATGAGCGTGACCGTCGCGGTTGCCGAACGGGCGAGGTTGCCGATGTTCGCGGTGATCGTCCCGTTGACGCTCGCGACCGTGCCGCGAGTCGTCGTGGCCGAATCCAAAACAAGACCGGTCGGGAGCGCATCGACGACAGTGACACCGGTCGAATCCGACGGGCCGTTGTTGCTCACCAGCAGCGTGTAGCTGAACGGCGTGTTGAATTCGACCGGAGTTGCACTGACCGATTTGTTGATCGCCAGATCGACCAGCGTCACGACGGTCGTCGGCTCGGTGTCTTGGTTGTTCGCCGAGTTGAGTTCCGTCTCGTTGCCGGTGACGGTCGCGGTGTTCGATAGCGTGCCGGTGGTGCTGGAATTCACCGTCGTGCGGAGGGTGATCGTCGCGGTTCCGTCGAGGTTCATGTTGCCAACGCTGGCCGTGAGCGTGCCGTTGACGAAGCTGACGGACCCTTGCGTCGATGTTGCCGAGACGAAGGTAAGTCCCGCCGGCAGAGCGTCCACAACGGTGACTCCGGTCGCGTTCGAGGGGCCGTGATTGAGGATCAGCAGCGTGTAGGTCAGCGACTGGCCGGCGATCACGGGATCGACGTCGTCGGACTTCTGAATCTCCAAGTCGATCTTCGGAGTGACCGGTGTCTTGCGGTTGGATTGATTGTTGGGCGGAATTGGATCGGGCGGCGTGGCGGTGACGGTCGCAGTGTTCGACAGCTCGGTCGTGCGGCTCGCGGCGACCAGCACGGTGACGAGGACCGTCGCCGTTCCGTTGTTCGCGACGTTGCCGACGTTCGCCGTGACGACTCCGTTGACGACGCTGAAGGTGCCTTGCGAAGAGGTCGCGGAGACGAACGTCGTTCCGGCGGGCAGCGGATCGCTGACGATGACTCCCGTGGCATCCGACGGGCCGTGATTCGTGACGAACAGCGTGTAAGTCAGCGGCGTTCCAGCCGTGACGGGACTGACGTTGTCGGTCTTCACGATTTCGAGATCGGCCGACGTGACGACAGCGGTCGGCTCGGAATCGGAGTTGTTGCCGGGGACGGTGTCTGTCTCGTTGCCTGTGACCGTCGCCGTGTTGTTGAGTCCGCTCGTGCGATTGGAATCGACTCGCACCGTGACGGTGACGGTCGCATTCGCGCCGTTCGCCAAGCCGCCGAGGTTCGCGGTCAGGATGTTGCTCGCGACTCCGACAGTTCCTTGTGTCGTCGTCGCCGAAACGAACGTCGTGCCGGCGGGGATCGGATCGCTGACGGTCACGCCGGTCGCATCTGACGGGCCGTTGTTCGTGATCGCGAGCGTGTAAATCAACAGGTTGCCGGCGGTGACCGGATCAACGTTGTCCGTCTTGTCGATCGCGAGGTCCGTTCGTTTCACAACGAGCGTCGGCTCGGTGTCGCGGTTGTTGTTCGGGTTCGGATCAGACTGATTGCCGGTGACGGTTCCCGTGTTCGTGATCGTGCCGGAGACGTTGCTGCCGACTCGCACCGTGACCGTGATCGTCGCCGTCGCTTGATTGGCCAAGTTGCCGATGTTGCCCGTCACGACTCCGTTGCTGACCGAGACCGTGCCACGATTCGTCGTGGCCGAGAGAAACGTCGTGCCGGCCGGGAGCGGATCGTTGACGATCACTCCGGTCGCATCCGACGGGCCATGATTCGTGACGAGCAGTGTGTAGATCAGCGTCTGTCCCGCCGTGACCGGATCGGCGTTGTCGCTCTTGTCGAGTTCCAAATCGGTGCTCGTGATAACGGCGGTCGGCTCGGAATCAGAGTTGTTACCCGGCACGGTGTCCGGCTGATTGCCAGTGACGGTCGCCGTGTTGTTGAGGTTGCTGGTCGTCGAGGAGTTGACCCGCACTGTGACCGTCATGGTCGCGTTCGCACCGTTGACCATGTTGCCGAGCGATCCGGTCAGCACGCCGTTCGCGACACTGAATGTTCCCTGCGTCGTCGTCGCCGAGACGAAGGTTGTCCCGGCGGGAATCGGATCGCTGACGAACACGCCGGTCGCATCGGAGGGTCCGTAGTTCGTGATGGCCAACGTGTAGATCAACAAGTTGCCGGCGGTGACGGGATCAACGTTGTCGCTCTTGTCGATGCCCAAATCGGCGCGAGTCACGACGAGAGTCGGCTCGGTGTCCGAGTTGTTGCCGGGAACCGTGTCTGGCTGATTGCCGGTCACGGTCGCGGTGTTCGACAGGTTCGAGGTCGTTGAGGAATTGACTCGCACGACAACGGTCACGGTCTCGGAAGCGTTGTTCGCGAGGTTGCCGACCGTCGCCGTGAGCACTCCGTTCGCGACGCTGATGGAACCGCGCGTCGTCGTGGCCGAGACGAATGTCGTCCCCGCCGGCAGCGGATCGCTGGCTCGCACACCGGTCGCGTCGGACGGGCCGAAGTTCGTGAGGACGAGCGTGTAGGTCAGCAGTTCACCGGCCGTGACGGGATCGACATCGTCGCGCTTGTCGATCGCCAAGTCGGTGCGAGTGACGACGACAGTTGGCTCGGTGTCCGAATTATTGCCGGGGACCGGATCGGGCTGATTGCCGGTGACGGTCGCTGTGTTCGAGAGCGTGCCGATCGTCGATGAGTTGACTCGAACCGTGACCGTCACAGTGGCCGTACCGTTGAACGCCAAGTTGCCAATGTTCGCGCTGACAACTCCGTTCGACGTGCTGACCGTGCCGCGATTTGAACTGGCCGAGACGAACGTCGTTCCCGCCGGCAGCGGATCGGAAGCAACGACTCCGGTCGCGTTCGAGGGGCCGTGATTGGTGACGAACAGCGTGTAGGTCAGCAGATCGCCTGCGGTGACGGGATCGGCGTCGTCGGTTTTGTCGATCTCCAAATCGGTGCGAGCGATGATCGCGGTCGGTTCGGTGGCCGAGTTGTTGCCGGGAACCGTGTCCGGTTGATCTCCGGTAACAGTCGCCGTGTTCGTGAGCGAACCGGTGGCCGCCGCCGACACGCGGACTCGGACGGTGATCGTCGCCGAATTGCCGTTCGCGATGTTGCCGAGAGTTCCCGCGAGCGTGCCGTTCGCGAAGCTGACCGATCCCTGTGTCGTCGTCGCCGAATCAAACGTGACGTTCGCCAGCAGCGGATCGCTGACGGTGACGCCGGTTGCGTTCGACGGGCCGTGATTCGTGATCGTCAGCGTGTAGGTCAGGAAGTCACCAGCAACGACAGGATCGACGTCGTCGGTCTTCGTGATTTCCAAATCGGTGCGCGCGATGACGACAGTCGGCTCGGTGTCCGAGTTGTTCCCCGGCACGGTGTCTCGTTGATTGCCGGTGACAGTTGCGGTATTCGACAGCGTGCCAGTCGTGCCGGAAGCGACTCGCACTCGAACCGTCACCGTCGCGGTTGCTCCCTCAGCGAGACTGCCAATCGTTGCGGTCACGGTTCCATTGCTCTGCGACACCGACCCTTGCGTGGTGCTCGCCGAGAGGAAAGTCACACCGGCCGGCAGCGGATCAGAAACGGTCACACCCGTTGCCGTCGATTGGCCGAGGTTCGTCACGGCCAGTGTGTAAGTCAGGATGTTTCCGGCGACGATCGGGTCCGCGTCGTCGGTCTTGTCGATCGACAGATCAATGGTCGGGACGAATCCAAAATCGACCGACAGATTTGTGTTCGCGTTGCTGTCGCCATCGTTGGTCGGTTCGGCCATTGCCGTCAGAGTGACCGCCTTCGAGACGACACCCTGCCCGCTGAGCGGATCACCGTTGTCGTCGTTGTTGACGTTGTTATCCGGGTCGGGAGTTGGTGCGTTGCCGATGCTGCTGTTGAACCCACGCAGCGCAGCTCCCGCCGCGAAGTTGGTCGCGCTCACACGCACGACGTAGTTGCTCGGAAAGAGCGCATCGAAGCGGTACTTGCCGCTCGCGTCGGTCGTCGTGCTCGCGACAAACGCATCGACACCCGGCGTGAAGTCATTGCTGCCGTTGGTGTCCTCGTACAAGTCGATCGCAACGCCAGAGATTCCCGATTCAACGCCATTGAACTGTCCGTCGTCATTCGTGTCGTTCCAAACGAGATCGCCCAACGACAGCGGCTGAAAATTGGCGAAGTTGACGGTCTTGATCGCTGGCCCGTAGGCCTGAATCAACTCCAACTGACCATCGACCGCCTGGCCTCCCGTGACTTCCATTTCGATGGCACCGATGCTGGCGAAGTTCGCTCCGCCTCCAGCCTGCGCGACAAACGATTTGAACGCCAACGGTATGATGCTCGTCGCTGCGCCGCCGGTGTCTGGAAGATTAACGTTGGCCAAAGACCAATGAGTCGCGTCCGAGTAGACGCGAATTTGCAGCACGCCGTTCGCATGATCGGCTCCCGCGAGGAATTCGAGATACCGCGCGGTGCCGCCGTCGGTCAGATCGAATCCGCCCAAGCCCGTCGCATTCAGGACCGCGCCGTTTCCGTCGATTCCATCCCAACTGACCATTCGGCGTCCGCTGGCCACGGCACTGGCGTTGAACTCCAGCACGCCCGGAGTCACGCCGTTCGAATCCAACGTCAGCATTCCGGTCGCAGAACTCAACTGGAGAAAGAAGTCTCGCTCACCACCGATGGCTTCGGGGGCCGCGATCGCTGATGAATTCGTGCGAACCGACGTCGTAGCGGAAGTGGTTTGCGTCGTCGTGCCGAAGTCATCGATCAGCGCGTGCGGGACTCCGAGTTCGTCCGCTGCTGAAATCGTTTGTGTGACGACGTTCGCTCCGGCGCGTTGCTGATGTCCGGGCACCGCCGCTTGTGCAACGAAGTAGCGACCTGCGGACAGATACTCGAACTCGTATTTCCCCTGAGCGTCGGACGGCTGAGTTCCAATGAGAACATCGTCGCCGCCACCGGCATCGAACGTACCGTTCCCGCCGTCGCGATACAACGACACCGCGATCGCGGCCAACACGGGATCGTCCACTGACAATCCGTTGCCCGACAGATCATCGAAGACCGTGCCGGAGATCAGCCCCAAGCCAGTGGGCAGACTGCGCGACTCCAAGACTTCGACTTGCGAAGTGAGCCGTCGCTCGCGCCGACGACGCGGGTGCTCAGAGCACCGAGCTGCCGACTTTTTCAAGGCCCCGTGAAACAACCGTTGCAGCCATGCTTCGCCGAAGAACATCGAAATCACCGATTACATTGCGAGCCACGGCAGCCTCCACTGTCACCGAGCTTCAACAACGATCTGTGCGACGAGTCCCTTCACCGCAAACAGTCACGACACCATCACCAACACGCAGGGGTGCGTGTCACCAGCGATAGGTCAGCCCCAGATTGATTCCCTGAGCCCAAAAAAGTTCATCTCGAAAATGAAATTGCGGTCGCAATGGGCCGAACGGATTCGCACCCACGTTCTCCGGCGGGATCAAGTTCGGATTGACCTCGGAATCAATTTGATTCCCCGGCCGCGCGACCTTCTGCCACCAAATCAAGGAGTAACCGAGGCTGGCCGTCAGCTTCTCTGTCACTCGATATCCCAAGGTCAAACCAATCTCCGGCATCACGGCGAAACGATCGCGGTGGTAGTTGCCGATGTTGGTTCGCTGACCCAGCAAGCCGCCCGGCAGAGTGTCGATCACTCCCGCCACCTCCGTCTGTGTTGTGCTGAAAATCGTCACGGACTGACGCACGTTGCCCAAGGCCAGCTTCGTCAACAGTTCGCAATCCCAACGCTTCGTGCGTAACAGAAACACCGAACCAATCTCGGCCCCGTTAAATTGGTTCGTCGTCCGAAAACTGTCATGCAAATCGAACGATCCGGGATTTGCAGGATCGAGCGACGTTAACTCTTCACGAATCAACAGACTCTCTTGCAACAGGGCGTAGCGATATCCCGTCAGCAAGTGCCAACGCAGGACATCGCCACATCCCAAGTCCACGCAATCCAGATTCCATCGCAGCCTCGCGCCTGCGGATTGAAACTGCGTACTGGCGGTCACGGTGACCCGGCCCGCCAACACATCGGGAAACGAAACCAACTCGGCATCGTTCACAAAAGTCAGTGCATTCCTGAACGGCCGCGAGATTATGTCCGTCCCATCCGACGATGCTTGATAAATCTGAGAGAGATTTGGCAAGCCAAGGTAATCCCCTTCGAGCGCGATCTGTTTAGAACAATCAATCCAACCACCGCCGGTCACACGCCCACCCCAACGTGAGGCGGTCAGCAGTGATTCGTGCCCTCCAAACAGCACGGTTGCTCCAGGCGTTCCAAGCACTCCTGCATCCGCGATGTCCGTTCCCGGAGGACTCGCCGAAACTAACGGCGGTGTGGACATCCCCTTGGTCCACCACAGCAGCGCTTCGCCACGCAGCCAAAAGCGATCGTCCGTCAAACAGCAACACGGCCGGAAAACGTCACACGACTCGCAACTCCCGCGCGTTCCGCAAACCTGTGCGTCGCGTGGGGCGTTGTCCCAGAGAATTGACTCGTCGTCCGCTTCGACACGAGCGGTCACGAGTGCCAACATCATCCAGGCAACAATGACAAACTGGCTGAATCGACACATCGGAATCAAACCCCGCCCTGCTAGATTCCTTGATCCACGAAAATCGAACACGGTGTGTCAAGTATTATGAGCCGGCACG
>JAYVQJ010000301.1:0-2412 GCA_043777235.1 Planctomycetia bacterium | reverse complement strand
ACGGTGCCCGTAGTGGGCTGTTAAGCGACGCTGGAATGTCGCCGGCTCTCGCCGAGAGCCGTTCGTGCGGCGAGCTTTGCCCGCCGCCTCCGCTCTCGGCGAGAGCGGGCGACATTTCCGACACACTGTCCAACCAAATGGCCCGCGATGCCACGAGTGACATCACGGGCCAGGCTTACGAAACGTGGGCTCTCCGCCAACTGTGTTGATTGGCTGCAATTTCACGCAGAGGCGCAGTGCTCGCAGAGGTCAGCCAAGTCCTGAATTCGCCAACCTCTGCGAGCTCTGCGCCTCTGCGTGAGATCACCAAACCAATCGCCCGTTTCAACACGGGTGGCGCAGAACCCAAAAACGGTATCACGGCTTTCGGCCGACGGCCTTCGGCGATCGGCCGGGGAAGCGCTACGGCACAGTCGCGAGCAAATCTTCCACGAGCTTCAGCAGCGTCTCGTGGGTCATTGTCAGATCGACTTGGTCGCGGCCGCATTGGGCCGGGTCAGAATGGAATCGCCGCAGGACGAAGTGGCCGCCCGATTGGCACTGCAACAAGACTTCGTAGTACTTGGCTCCGCCGGTGCGGAGATCGGGCGACTTCGAGCGGATGAGGACTTGCTGCGTTGTTGGGTCGAACTCCAGCGGACCGATGTTTTCGAGGAGATACGTGATCCGCTTCGACAAGTCTTCGGCCCAGTGTTCGAGCATCGCAAACGAGGCTCCCACGAGCCGCGGCACGTTCATGCGCAGCTCGCGAAACGCGCAGCTCAGCGTATCGACGATCGTGAAATCGACCGACATGTCCACGCCATCGGTGGTGGGCAGTGTGACCGTTGTCGGCTGCGTCGAATTCAATCCGATCAGCCGCGGGAGTTCTTGCGAAAGTGTTTGGCTCAGGCTCATGGCACACCTCCCGGTGTGGGAGCAAAACGGAGGAAGGGCGAGAGGCTGGTCGCGGCACTCGGCCGGACGACAAGCACCTCGCCCTTCAACGTTCAGTTCAGAAAGAGCATTGCGGTGCGCATCAAGCGAACCGCATCAGGCGGGAAGGTCAGGAAAGCTTACGTCATAGATGCTCGTGCTATTTGCTCAGAAGTTGCGCCCATGCGTCAACAGCGGTTTCTCAGTCTCTACCTAACGGTTCGGCGTTCGTGTGGGATTTGACGAGCCGATTTTCGTCAATCCGGCATTTTTCGCCGAGAACCGTGCGGAGCGGTCGCACGGATTTTACGGTTTCTGCCGCATCTCGTGGTTCGTTCCGTCGAACGAAATCACGGCCGGCTTCTCGTCCACGACGGTTTCAATGTGGACGGGGCGGCCCCAGATGCGTTGCAGGTTCGCCAGCGTGTCGCGAGCGTAGTCGTGCTTCAACTCCGCCCCTTGAAACTTGTGTTTGAGATATAGCTCGCCGCGGTTCTTGTAGTTGCCGTCGGTGACATAAATGAACGGCCGCCCGTGATTGGCGAGGCTCGTCAGCAACTGCTGCTTGATCTCCTGGAACTGCCGCGAGGCAATCTCGTAGTTGTCGTTCCCGTCGTTGTAGGCAAAGCTGAAGAGCTTGTGCTTCTGACAGAACTCCGGCGTCAGATAGGCGTCGACGAAGGTCACATCGTTGTGGACGCGGCGGACCTCGAAGATCTTCTGGCGGCCGAGTTTCAGGTCTTTATCCCAATTTCGTTTCTCATCGTAGTCGTCGCACGTTTCCCAATCGTGGCCGAATTGGCCTTTGTCCCAACGCTCTTCGATGTCGCGATAAAGCTCGATGCCGATCTTGTACGGGTTCAACCGATTGGGACTCATCGCCATCGTGCCGGAGTGATGGTCGGCGTAGTCGATCACCTCACCGTCGCTCAAGCCGAACGTCGTCATGATCGTCGAGTGCCAATAGCTGGCCCAACCCTCGTTCATGATTTTCGTTTGACCCTGCGGAGCAAAGTAGTACGCCTCGTCCCGGACAATCTGCAGGATGTCATGCTGCCACGGCTTGAGCGGTGCGTGCTCCAGCAGGAAGAGCAACAAGTCACGCTCCGGTTCCGACGGGAACGTACGCGGCTCTTCACTTTTCTTTTGCTTCGCCTTTTGCTCCTTGTCGGCTTTTTCGAGAGCGGCCCGCGGGTTGATGAAGTCGTCCATGTAATCTTTGGACGGCAGCTTGCCCGGCGTGTCATCCGAATCGTCTTCTGCGGTGCTCTTGCCGATCGGGCTGGCTGCGGACGGGGTGACGTGTTCATCTCGCCGGCGAATGTGCGGAGCGTGTGGATCGACCAAGTCTTCCAGCGACAGGCAGGCGTCGAGAAACGCTTCGACTTCCTCGTGTCCGTAACGGTCGATGTAACGATTCACGCGCGCGGCGTGATTCGCCATCTCGTCGAGCATCTTGCGATTGGTCGGTTGGAACCAGGCGTTGTTCTTGAAGAA
>JAYVQJ010000300.1:0-9361 GCA_043777235.1 Planctomycetia bacterium | reverse complement strand
ACGACCTCTCACATCACGGCAACGACGAAGCGAAGAAAGCGAAGATTCGGGACATCAACATCTTCCATGCGACGCAATTGGCTTACCTGCTGCAAAAGCTGGACGCGATCAAAGAGGGAGACGGCACGCTGTTGGATCACTGCATGCTCGCCTACGGCAGCGGTAACTCCGACGGCAACGCTCACAATCACGACAACCTCCCGATTGTCTTGGCCGGTGGCGGCTGCGGCACACTCAAGCAGGGCCGACACATCGTCTTTCCCAAGGAGACACCACTCAACAATTTGTGGGTCTCGCTGCTCAACCGAGTCGAAATCAACCTTGACCGTCTGGGGGACAGCACGGGAACGCTGCCCGGATTGACGGGGTAACGGAAGCGAGTTCTCCGTAGATGATGCGGTGTCCCGTCATGTCGAGGCTTGTTCTCGGTTTCGTTTTTTACCGCACGCGGACACGAGCGAGACGTTCTGTGGACAAGTCTTTGGCGAGCCGGGCGGTCGCCACCCCGCTCGCCGGTCACTGCGAATCGGGATTGATGCGGATTCCAAAAAGCAACCGCGCTATTGGGCCACTGTCGCCCAGGCCCTTGTGGCCTGGATCATGATTGCGAAAGAGACGAGTCGACCGACACACAAGGGGGCGGGCGACAGCGCAGTTTTCAAATGGAAAGCGGATCACAAGGTTAGCGAGGCTTTGCCTCAGACCAAATCAGCCGGCACGCGCTAGCGTCCAGTTCGAAAGTCCATTGACCTTCCGAACCGGACGCTAGCGCGTGCCGGCTCATCAAACTTGACACACCGTGTTTGAATTCCGTGGCTCAAGGAATTTAGGGGTGGCAAAACGGTGTCGCGGCTCACCGCCGACCGACCCAGCTTAGAAGTTGACGAAAGAATGTCGCGTAATCGCCGCCGACTTCAACGCCATTGGCTCCCGGTGCCTGAGCGGCGACTCGCGGAGTTCCCCAATCGACGAGCGGCCCGACCCAATGCGGAGCGACATCCGTTGCCAGCGCCGCAGTCCGCCCGTTTCGGAACTGCCCCACGACGAGCAGCGGATGCCGGTCGAGCGGCGCGAACTCAAACTTGTCACCCAATCGTTGAACCGACATTCGCTGAGCCTCCAGCAATACAGTCGCTTCCCGCGCCGGAGCGAAACGATTGAACCCGCCGATCGCCGGAGACCGCGTGTCCCACGGCAAGCCATTCACGGCCGGATGCTCCGAAACGCGGCGCACGAGCACCGGCTGATCGCAATTCAAACGATCGTCGGTGGACTCGATGATGACCGGCAGCGCATCACCGATCGGCGTTCCATCCCAATCGCCGCCGAGTCCATGAAACGATTCCCAGCCGCCGATCATGATCAATCCCGCTCCGGCAGCGACTTCTTCCAGCAACTGATTCTGTACCGTCACGTTCATTCGCGACGCCGGATAGTCGCTGACGATGAACAATGATCGCGGCACCGCCATCATTTCCGAAGTGGCCGTTTCGTCGCTGCGAACGTACTCGAAATCCCAACCCCAATGATGCAGCAGTCCGGCGAGGTACGCCGCCGCATCTCGCAAGTGAGTGTCGCCGAGATACAAGATCGAATTCGACATGATGGTTTTTCTTCTGCGATACCGACAATCGAAACCGTGTGGACTTGTGATGAAAGGAGTGATGGCAGCTTAACGCGACGAGCTACAGTGCAAAGTGAAGAGTGCAGACTGCAAAGTGCAGAGTGTTCAACAATCAGGACGTCGTTCCGCGCTTGATTTTGCACTTTGCACCCTTCACTCTGCATTTTGCACTCCGTCGCAGTCATCGCTCGACGCGATCGAGCCAAACAAATCACCAATCCCTTCTGGAAACCTTTGGATCAGGAACAATCATGCTTCTGGGCAACGCGCTCGTCGGTCAGTCGGGTGGGCCGACGTCGGTCATCAATGCGTCTTTGGCAGGAGTCGTCGAGACGGCGCTCAAGAGCAAAGCGATCCGTCGCGTGTTCGGAATGCGATTTGGCATTGAAGGGGTGCTCGGCAATGTGTTGCTCGATCTGGGCCTCGAAGCGCCAGAGACTTGGAAGGGATTGCGAACAACGCCCAGCAGTGCTCTCGGTTCGAGCCGGCTGAAGCTGAAGGAGGAGCACTTCGCTCCGGTCTTGAAGTGTTTGAAGAAATACGACGTTCGGTATCTCTTCATGATCGGCGGCAACGACACGATGGACACGATTCATCGTGTCGTCGAATACGCTCGGCAGCACGGTCACGAGATGCGCGGCGTCGGCGTGTCAAAGACGGTCGATAACGATCTCTTCGGGACCGATCACACGCCCGGCTATCCGAGTGCCGCCCGATACGTCGCGCTGAGCGTTCAGCAAGCGGGCATCCTCGCGCGAGACATGCAGCGCGTCGATCAATTCACAATTTTCCAGACCGTCGGCCGCAGCGCCGGTTGGCTACCGGCCGCCGCCGCGCTCGCCAAATCGAAACCCGAAGATCCGCCGCACATCCTGTTGCTGCCCGAACGGCCGTTTGATCGCGACAAATTCTTGGCTGCGGTGCGGAAGGCTCACAAGAAGTTCGGCTTCGTCTCGATCGTCTGCGGCGAGGGGATCACGAATGCCGACGGCTCGCCGGTCAGCGCCTCGCAGACGCGAGACAAGTTCAACAACGTCGAGTTCGGTGCGATGGGTGGGACGAGCGCGGCGATGCAATTACATCGGCTGATCAGCGACGAATTCGGTTGGCGCGGCGAATTCCAAGTGACCGAGTCGCTGCAAATGTGCGCGGCCGATCGAGTCGTGCCGCTCGACGTCAACGAAGCCTACGGCTGCGGCCAGCAAGCGGTGAAGCTGGCCGAGAAGGGAACTAGCGGCGTGATGGTCACGATCACTCGCGAGTCGAAGCCGGGCCAAACCTACCGCGCCGGGTACGGCACGATTCCGTTGTCCGAAGTCGCGAATCACGAGCGTCCGCTGCCGGACAACTTCATCACGTCCGACGGCATGTTCGTGACGAAAGCGTTTCTCGATTACGCCCGCCCGCTCGTCGGCGAGTTGCCGCGTTTCACGAATCTGGGTCAGATCAAGGCCAAGCCTTGAGGATTGTACTCTGATGGTGCGCCATGTTTCATACTTTCGTCTGGAACCGTCCGGTTCAGAACAGGCCGCCACGAAATCACTACAGCTTCGAAAAAGGCAACGCTTCAGATTGACGAGGCCCATCATTCTGCCCCCATCATTCTGCCAAAATCCGATCGGCAGAATGATGTTTGAATTGTGCGCCGATCTACATGTTCGATCCAATCGCGTTCCTCATTTCACGGTCGGCACGCCAATCCGTTTCAGCAGATCACGGAGTTCCGCGCGTTCTTCGGCATTCAGCGATCGAGTCGGCAGTCGATTTGGCCCACCCGGCCGACCGCAGAGTTCGAGCGCGGCTTTGACGACCGGACTTTCGGCTGCCGTGCGGTCCCACATCTTTGAGCGAAAATCGCTCCAGGGCCATTTGGCTTCTGTCTGCATCCGTTGAGCGGTCACATAGTCGCCTGCTTCAAGCCGTCGCCACATTTCGACTTGATGCTCCGGCCAGATCGTCGCGAGATGCGTGATGAAACCCGTTCCGCCGAGAATGTGATTCATCACGGCGAGACCCTGATTATCGACGACCGCAAACCGGTCGGCGAAGCGATGCACTCCGCGCACGTAGCTGTAGCCGCCGTCGGGAGTCGACCACTTCAGCGACACGCAACGCGGCAACTCCGCCAGTCGAGCGACTTGGTCGAGCGACAGGTTGTAGCCCTCCCAATGTGTGTTGTAGATCATGATCCCGATGCGAGAGGTCGCGTCGTGAACGGCTTGGAAGTAGCGCAGACAGTCTTCATCGCTGGAGGCGTAGTAGTAGCCGGCGCTCATCTGCACGGCGTCGGCTCCGATCTGCTCGGCCCATTGAGCCATCTCGATCGAGACGTTCGGATTTGTGTCCTGAGCACCGACGATGACGGGCACTTGTCCTTGCGCCGCTTCGACGATCGTCCGTGCGGCGGCCTTGCGTTCGTCGAGCGTCAGCATCGGGAAGTCACCGCCGGCTCCGACGGCCAGCAACACACCTTGCCCGCGCGTGATCCCGCGGTCGATGACGAAGCGCACGTTCTCGCGAATGGCCGCGTGGTCGATCGACAGGTCGGCATTCAGATTCGTGATGACCGGGATCATCGGCCCGCGCAGCGTGCGTTTGATTTCGGCGATGTCTGGCATAGGGAGCTCCTTTGGAGGATGGGCACTCTTGCCCGTCCGGGATTTGAAAACGGGGACGGGCAAGAGTGCCCATCCTCCGTGTCAGCCGCTTTGAACTTCGCGATCACGATCGACTCCGACAAGCGGCAAATCCACCCACGCTGCTTGCCGAGCGTGCGAGGCGTGACAGGCGAGAATGATTTCCAAGGTTCGCAACGAGTCGTCCGCCGAGCAACTCAGCGGCGTACGATCGTCGAGCCAAGCGACGATCTCTCGCACGGCGATGTCCATCGAAGACGCAGAGTCGTTCGGCGGTGGCAGCGTTTCACGTTGGCCGTTCCAGAATTCGATCGACGTGACACCTCCGCCGATGCGTACGCGGCCGAGCGTTCCTTGAATCGCCACTTCCACCGGTCCGGTCGGGTTGTCGGGAGCATGAACGTGGCCGATCAATCCGCCGTCGAAGCGGAGCAATGCCCAGCCGCCCGGATCGCGGAACTCGGAGCCTCGGCAATCGGGGCGGCCGGTGAGGTCGAGCGTTGCGGAGACAGATTGCACTCGGCGACCGGTCAGCATCAGCGCGGCGTCGATGAAGTGCGTGCCGACATTGCCGAGCCGGCCGGTTCCCCATTGCAGACAGACGCCGGTGAGTTCACCCAACTCTCCAGCGGCAATGCGGCGAGTCAGCTCGCGAAAGTGCGGATGAAACCGGCGATTGTGATTGATGACCAGCAGGCTGCCGGACCCGCGGCAGGCGGCGATCATCCGCTCGGCATCGTTAAGCGTTGTCGCGATCGGCTTCTCACAGAAGATCGTGCGAACACCGGACTCCGCGCAAGCGACAACCAACTCAGCATGACTCGATGCGAACGACGCGACGCTGATGATGTCGAGTTTTTCCGCGTCGAGCATCTGCCGCCAATCCTCATAAGTTCGCGCGCTGGTTCGTTCGGCAAATCGTTCACGGCGAGTGGCGTCTCGGCTGCTGCCGGCGACCAGTTCGATACATGGATGATTCGACAACGCTTCGCGGTGATTACCGTCGAGATTGGTGACTCGCTGGCCAATGCGATCGCCGGAGACTTGATCGCCGCCGCCGATGAAACCCAGGCCGATGACTCCCGCGCGGTACGTTGTGCTCATAGCTGGCTGCGTTTCGTCTTAGTTTGCAGGCGTAGGGTATCGCACCCGACATCTCGCTCGATGGTCGGATGGCGGGCAACCTTTTATCGTGCGTTCGCATTGTTCGGCCAGTCGGGAGAGTTGCATGTCCGAAACCAAGTCTTCGCCAACTTTCGACGCGGCGTTGTTGGAAAACGATTGCCCGCTGACGGCGAATCAGCAAAAGCGAAACATCGTCTGCTACGCGGGGTTTTGGTGTTTGCACTTTCTCGCGGCACCGGTGTCGTATGTCGGAGTGACTCACGCCAACTTGCTGAACGCGCTTGGCAACAGCGACAAAGTCGCGAACTTGCCGCACGCGGTTTATCAGTGGATGACGGCTCTGCCGATTTTCGTCGCTTGGTTTTTTCCGCAGCCAAAGATGCTCAAGCCGCTGCTGGTGGCTCCGCTGTTGCTGATGTCGACCGCCTCCGCCGCCGTTGCGTTGACGATCTGGCTGGGGCTGTCGAATCGCGTGGTAACGATCGCGGTGATCGCTCATGGTGCGGCGTATGGCTTGAGCGGCGGAGTGCTGATCACGACGTTGTGGGAAGTGCTGCGGCGCGGGGTCTCGACGTCGCGTCGCGGGAAAGCACTGGGCTTCGCGTTTGGAGTCGGGCCGCTGATGGCCTGTGTCGGCTCATTGGTCCAGGACTCCATCTTTGCGGCGAAGCCCATCAGCGGTTTTTCATTCGGACTGACGTTTCCGAACAATTATCTCACGTTGTTCGCCGCGGCGGCTCCGGTGTTGTTATTGGAGACGCTCGTCGCGGCGTCCTTCATCATCCCGGTGCCGATTACTGAACCGATCACTGAATCGCGAGTGGTGGAGATTCTCGGCGGACTGCGGCGTTTCTTTACTTACCGGCCGCTGGTCTTGGGAGCGGTCGCTTACTTGCTGGTGTACTCCGGCGGTAATGCGATCATGGAAAACGTGTCGCTGCACGCGAAGGACGTGTTGCAGGAAGCCAGCGCGACCTCGATGGGAACGCAGAGCTTCTTGCGGTTCGGATTCAAAGCGGCGGCGGGAATTTTCTTTGGCTGGCTGCTGACGAAAACGAATGCGAAAGTGCTGCTGATGACGACGACGTCGGTGCTGATCTTCGGCATGTGTTGGGCGTTGAACGTGACAGGCTGGTGGTACCTGCTCGCGATGGGCTGGCTCGGCGCGGGGGAACTGTTCGGCGCGTACTTCCCCAACTACATCGCGACGGCGTCGAGCAAATCGCAAGTGCGAGTGAACATGGCGTATCTGAGTTTGCTCGGATCGCTGGTCGGTTTCGCGTCGGTGGCGTTCGGGCAAATCTCCGACACTTTTGGCCGAAAAGAAAGCTTTTTTGTGGCCACGCGAGTCCTTGCGGCGGCGATGGTCCTGATCGTCTTTGCCTTGCCAATGAAAGCACAGCCGCGCGAGTCAGAGTGAGGTCTTTCATGTCGAGCGAATTCATTCCAGCCATTGACGTTCATGCTCACTTCGGCCGCTACGACTGCGGGCGAGCGGACCTGATCAACGAACTGATGACCGGTGACGCGGACGTCGTGGCCGAGCGTGCTCGGTGCGCCAACGTGCGGCTGACGATCGTTTCGCCGCTGGAAGCGCTGCTGCCGCGAGGCAAAGCGGATGCCGTGGTCGGCAATCGCAACGCCGCGAAGATCGTTGCTGCGACACCGGGGTTGTTGCAGTACGTCGTGATCGATCCGCGCCGCGCCGAGACGTATCAACAAGCCGAGGAGATGCTGCAACTGCCGACCTGTGTCGGGATCAAGATTCATCCCGAAGAGCATGTCTATCCGATTCAAGAACACGGCGCGGCGATCTTCGAGTTCGCCGCTCGGCATCGAGCGGTCGTGCTCTCGCACAGCAGCGAGCAGAACAGTCTCGCATCCGAGTTGGTTGTCTTCGCAAATCAGTTTCCTGAGATGAAGCTGATTCTGGCTCACATCGGCTGCGGCTGGGACGGCGACTGCTCGCATCAGGTGCGAGCGATCCAGCAGAGCCGTCATGGCAACGTCTTCGCCGACACATCGAGTGCCCGCTCGATCACGCCGAACCTCATCGAATGGGCCGTCCGCGAAGTCGGAGCCGACCGAGTTTTGTTCGGTACTGATTCACCTCTGTATCACACGTCGATGCAGCGCATTCGCATTGATCACGCGGACCTGACGGATCGTGAGAAGCGGTTGATCCTGTGCGAGAATGCCGAGCGGATCTTTGAGTTGTCTGAGCAAAGTCGCCGAGTCACTCCGTGACTCGAATTCCGGTCACGGAGTGACCGGTCTACTTTGCTCGCTTCGCCACGAAACGGGAGACGCTCCGAAGAATCGTTGGCTGAAGTCCGGGAATCTCCGCGTCCGCGGGATAATACGGACGTTGGACGTTCTTGAATGGAGTGTCTCGCAGCGTGGCGGGAGTTGGGCCAGGGGTGTTGAGGATGAACTCTCCTTTCGCGATGTTGCCGTAGGTCATGCTGTAGTTCATGGGGTTCTTGACGACGACGAACTTGGCACTGCGAGCATCCAGTCCGAGCAACTCGTATTGCTCGCCGCACCATTCGTAGGTGCCGTGCGAAGCGATCGCGATCTGGAGTCTGCCGACGTGCAGCGCGGCGGACGGGCCCATGTGTCCGGCTTGTCCGTCCCAGATGCCGCCTCGGTAGCGGAACGCACCGTCGCTGAGTTTTCGGACGATCCCCGTGACTGCGATCGGCTCGCCCCATTTCGGATCGACGTGATGACCGAGCAGCACCGAGACCTCCGCTCCTTCACCGGCTTCGTGACACTTCGCAGCGGCGGCGGGATCGACGATCGGGATCAGACTCGACTGATCGACGCCGGCCGCCAGCAACGCTCGCAGCGAGGCCGCGCTGTCGCCGGCTGCTCCGCCACCGCAGCAGTCAGAGGTCTCGACCAACAACACAGGGCCGCCATCAATTCGCAGGCCGCGCGCGATCGCATCGGCGGACGAGAACACTGGCGGCTCCAGATCGAATCGCTTCTGCCAATACAGCTCCGCGATTTGCCGAGCGAGACGTTCCGCCTGATCCGTATCGCCGTTCGTGATGACGAGTCCGCCACCACCCATCTCCGGCAGGTCGAGATACGGATGCACGAGAAACGCGCTCGTTGAATAAACGCCGTCGAGCGATTCAAAGGATTTCGCAAGTCGCATCGTCTCGGCGAACGGCCCCGGCATTTCCGTGTGGCCGAGCACTCCGCTGACGAGCACCGGCACCTTGGCAATCACCATCGCAGGACGTAGTTTGCCGTCAACGATATCCAAGAGCGCGATCGCGCCGCGCTCGCCGGTCATAAAGGCATCTTTGTGCGGATACGTCTCCCAAGCGATCAGAGCATCGGCGCTGCGGACCATCGACTCGGTGACGTGAGCGTGCAGGTCGAGTGTCGCGACAACCGGAATCTCGTTGCCGACGATTGCTCGCACCGCCGACAACAAATCCCCTTCGAGATCGCCGATCCCCTCGACGGCCGCCGATCCGTGCAGCGCCAACAAGACTCCGTCGATGGGCAGAGACGCTTGAAGTCGATCGAGCAACTCCCGTTTCAATTGGCGATAGCATTCCGCCGTCACGGGACCGCTGGGACAGGCGCTCGCGACCAGCAGCGGCCGGATCGTGGCCGAACGATCTCGCAAGACGCTCAGCATTCCGCCGACCGTTCCGGCTGTGCGATCGAGCACCTCGGCATCGTAGAAGAGTTCGCTGCGGCGAAAGCTCTCGATGTCGGCTGGCACGCCGCCGAAGTGGTTGCACTCGATGAAAATCGAACCAATGGCAATTGAGGTCGTCATGGCAGCAAGCTATTCGTCGGCCGGCACCGTGACAACTCGGCGATGTCGAAGCGGTGGACCGTCGCTGCTATCGTTCGCCGTGTTTGGTTTCGTTGGCAAGCGGAGTGCCTAGCGAGTCTCCGCCTCAGACCCATTCTGCCCATTCGCGCTCCGTTTGATTCGCGCGGCGAC
>JAYVQJ010000299.1:0-2415 GCA_043777235.1 Planctomycetia bacterium | reverse complement strand
TCTTCACACCCTTCAGAGACGCGAAACCTCGAAAGATTTCCAGCTTTCTCAAAAACTCATTGCACTCTCCGCGAAAACATCGCTTGGTTCAGGACTAGCAGCCCGTTCATTTTGTTTGCGTCATTTGCAAGGCGTGCTGATACCAACGAGTCGCGATGGTGGACCTCAAATCGTAGGTTCTCCAGAACACCTCAGATGAGATCTTTGCACTTCACTTTTTTGTTTCTGTTTAAGTTTCTTTTTTGGGAATCGGAGGCTGCTATGTCTCGCAGGCGTTTTCGATTTGGTTTTACGCTGATCGAATTGCTGGTGGTCATTGCCATTATCGCCGTGTTGATCGCGTTGCTGTTGCCGGCGGTGCAACAGGCTCGCGAGGCGGCTCGGCGATCGCAGTGCAAGAACAATCTCAAGCAGATTGCTCTGGCCATGCACAACTATCACGACACCGCCAAGCAGTTTCCGATCAGCATTTCCTGGAGCGGCAGCGACGACTTCCGCGGTGCGTTCTCGGACAAGGTTTTTCTGCTTCCCTATTTGGAACGGAAGGCAAACTACGATAAGACGGATTTCGTGACGGGCTGCGGTGCGTTTGATTCGGGGGGATGGAATTGCGGCGGCGGCAATCCGAACATCAAGACTCAGAGCATTCGGCTGCCGGTCTTCAATTGCCCGTCCGAAGGCAACGAAGTGTTTGGCGGACAAGGAAATTTCAATTACGCGATCAATCATGGCACGTCGCATCGCAATGAAACGGGTGGTGCCAACATTGTCGCGGGGAACGGCCGACACAATGGCATTGCGTCGTTCGTGCAAGGAGCCGGTGCTCCTTCCAGTCACTGGCTGGTCAGCGATCCTCCGACGACCTCCGCCAAAGTTCTCGACGGTCTCAGTTCAACGGCGATGTATTCCGAAATTCAAATCGATTGGAACCAGAATCAGCCTGGGCCGGACCCGAGCGCCCCGATCCGGAGAACCCAAGTCCATAGTTGGGCAGGTGGAACGAGCACTCAATCGACACGTCAGGATTGTTTGACAAACCAGAACGGACTGAGCGGTCGTCCCAATATGCGCGGCCGTTCCTGGGCGTGGTCGTTCGTCGGAGCCGGATCGACGTACAACCACACGATGATGCCCAATGAGAAGAACTGCCACTCGTACACCGACGACTGGGGAGGATCGGGTCTCATGGCCGCGGGAAGCTATCACAACAATCAAGCACACGTCGCGATGGCCGATGGCGGGGTGCGATCAGTTTCCAGCAACATCGCCAACGACGTGTGGTGGAGAGTTGGAACCCGTGACGGTGGCGTGCCAGCGGGAGCCTTCTAATCGGCTCGGCACAGTCGGCCTCCTAAGTAGACCCGCAGAGAAAAGTAGGCGAGTCACTCCGTGACTCGAAGATTCCAGTCACGGAGTGACCGGTCTACTTTCTTCGCAGTCCGTTTTGGAACTGTATCCTTTCCTCTGCGGGTCTCCTAAACGCGTTCCGGTTGACGGGCGTGAAAAAACGAAACTCAAAATCTTTGTCAACAGTCCTTTTTGCACATCAAATCCGGTCAGGGTTGATTGATCCACAACCTCGGAGTGACCGGCCTACGATTTGCGAATCTGCGTCCAGACATCTCCAGCAAAGAGGTCGATCATCTCGGCCAGTCCTTCGGCGACGAATTCGGGGCCGGAGACAAATCGTCCGGGCCGCGTCCACGTCTGTAACTTATCGGGATCGACGCCCAACATGCGGACCAATAAGCCGTCCATGTCGGCCTCCAAAATTTTGAAGTGCCGCGTCCATTCGGCCGCTTCTTCGAGCCGCACTTCTTCCTCACTTTGCCAGCGAATCGGATGAAACAGCAGCGTCGAATGCGGAGTCACGAATCGTCGCTCGCACGCCGCGAACGGCAAGATCGCCGCCGAAGAACACTCTCCCGCGACGACACCGACCGCTCGCAAGCCGCGCAACTTGATCAGCGTCGCCAAAGCCAGCCCGGAATAAATGCTGCCTCCGCCGCTGTCGAAGAAAATCGTCCCGCGACTGTTGCGTGGGACTTCGAGCAACTGCTGAAACAGCTCGGTCTGCTTGTCGGTCAAGTCGCCGAAGATCCCGGCTTCCCAATCGTTGTCGCTCTCGGCGGGCTTGGATTTCCAGGCTCCGGGGGGCGGGTACGGATGCAATCGCGAGGGTTCGTGTTCGGGATTGTCACGTGGCTTCTTGCGGATCATGGGAACCTTCATCTGAGGGACATTGCCACCACTGCTGGCGATTTTGTGAACTCGTAGGATGGGTCGAGTCATCGAGACCCATCAAAACATTTGTGGTCTGGTGGGTCTCGATGACTCGACCGCACCCTACTTCGACTGTCTGACTTGCGACGATGTCGGGTGGGACAAGCTCGCTTCGAGCGCCGGCCCACCAGA
>JAYVQJ010000298.1:0-2416 GCA_043777235.1 Planctomycetia bacterium | reverse complement strand
CCTTTGTTTCCCTCGCTGACGCTGCGGGTTACTGGGGTAAAGTAAGTGCCATTGCGCGCTAGCGTCCGGTTCGGAAGGTCGATGGGCTCTTGAACCGGACGCTAGCGCGTTCCGGCTGATTTGGTCTGAGGCAAAGGCTCGCTAGTCTTCTTCGTTCGCGACGCCCAGTTTTTTGCTCATCGTCACGCGGTTGCCTTTCTCGTTGTAGGCGAAGCCGTTCATGAACGAGCGGATGAGCATGATGCCGCGGCCGCCGGGCTTGTCGAGGTTGTCATCGTCCGTTGGATCGGGAACCTCTTCGAGCTTGAAGCCGTCTCCCTGGTCCTCGATGACCACCGTGATTTCGTCGGCGGTCAGCTCGCAAACGATGCGGACTTTTTTATCGGGCTCCATGCGGTTGCCGTGCTTGATGGCGTTGACCATCGCCTCTTCCAGAGACAACCGCACTCCGAAGCAATCTCGCATGGGCCAGGCATTTTGCTCCAGCAGACCGACGATCCGCTCCTGAACTTCACGAGCGTCCTCCGTGTCGTTGGGAATCCAGACGTCGAATTGAGCAATGTGGGCCATGTCATCCCAGATCCAGGTGGCCGTAGAATAACGGTGACACCCACCGTCTCGCCGCCGTGGCTCCATCGAATCGTTGCCCGAAACGGCACGGATGGTCGGTGTTGGAATCATCCCCAGAACTGGGACGAGTGATCTTCCCTAGAGGCCTTGCAACGCCGCTTCCAAGGTGTCCTTCATATCGAAGAGCTTGTTCAGCTTGGTGATGGCAAAGACTTCGTAAATGTCGGGACGAATGCAGCATAGCCGCAGCTTGCCCTTCGCGGCCTTGACCTTCTTGTCCATCGTAATGAGCTTGCCGAGGGCCGCACTGGAGAGGTACTCGACGTTCGAGAAATCCAGCACGATTTTCTGTCGGTTATCTTGCTCGATCAGTGCGAACAACTGGCTGCCGATGATTTGAATGTTCCCCTCATCGAGGATCTTCTTATCGGTGAACTTCGCAACCGTGACGTCTCCAACTTCTTCGAGATCCAACCGTCGGGTTCCGGTGCTCATGGTTTGATTCCAATGTTTCTGTCGAAGGGATGTAAGGGTCAGCCCGCCAAAACGGCTTAAATGATGATGGGCTTTGCCTAGAACAGTGTCAAGCATGTCTCGCGCCCAATAAATCAGCTCGCGACCGTGCTTTTAGTGGGCCGCGAAGACTCGGCGACTAAGCTGCAAAACTAGACCCGGTGGCTTGGCGCGTCGTTTCGTTTTTGAGACATCACCAATGTGGCGATTCGACAACGACCGAAGCCTCGTTGTTGCCGGGACGCCACGGATCGCAGGAGAATTCGCGAGATTTCCACCTCGTGCCATCTCGTATCCCGCAGCATTCCTGGCTGGCCCGATGTTTGCTGCCAATCGACAACGTCTCTTTGCCAGGTTGTTTTCGGAGGCTCAGACTCGTGCGTCGCCCGTCTAAATGGTTGTTCGCGTTCGTATCGCTCTTGGCTGTAGTCGGCCAAGTTGCTGCGTTGCCGGCGGCGGACATCGAAGTCCGGCTGACCGATGGCCGGACGCTGCGCGGCTGCGTCATCGAGAATCAACTCAATGCCGAACAACTCGTGTTGGAACTCCGTTCCGCCGGAGTCACGATTCGCCGAACGCTGAGCTGGAAGCAAATCGTCGAGGTCAGAATCACAGTGCAACGCAAGCCGGATGCTGCTCGCAAGGCCGCTCCACCGGAACCGATCGCTGTCGAGGAGCCTCCAAAAAACGCAGATCCGTTGCCACTCGCGCAATTATTGGTCAAAGCGGACCCGATCAGCACGTTCGGCAAGATGGATTGGGATTCACTAAGGGTGACATTGCGAGGCGTTGATCAGGAGGGCGAATGGGTGCCTCTGTTCGGAACTTTGGAAGTGACGTTGTGGGGACAAGAGCGTGTTCGCCCGGAATCACAAATTGTGCGACATCCGTTTGTCACGGAAGCGAATTACGGGTCGCGGTTTCTCAGTGCGCCATCTCACAGTTATGCCTATCAGCATCCGTTTGTGACGTCACCGAACCCGACCTTAGAGTTAGCAAGTTGGACCCGGACCTTGAGTGTTGAGACGCACGGTGGAGCGTTGGATTCCGCGGTTGACGAACGAATGCGATTAGCAAACACCTGGGGTTCCACCGGTTATTGGCAGGATGCTCGAGTCGGAGCACGACAGGATGGCCGACGTGCCGAGTCTCGTGGCGTTGGGGGATTCGACTCCGTGCTCGTGCTGCCGCTCCAGCGTCCGCTACCGGACCACGACGTTTGGACCGGTACCTTTGGCGAAGTGACTGTCAAGCTATTGATGCCGGGGGTCGGAGTCTTCGAGACAAACGCTCCCGATATTGTGCTCGGCCATCAAAACGCATTGCGGCGCGA
>JAYVQJ010000297.1:0-2416 GCA_043777235.1 Planctomycetia bacterium | reverse complement strand
TTGTCTTACCGGGGCTTGCATCGGGATTCTCGCTGTTAGCCAGGACTTATCGTCCCAAACACGAATATAGGGATCTCGTTTTGCAACAGGCAATGTCTTGGAAGGTGCCTGGCGTCGCGTATTTTGACCACACGCCCCAAAAAACCTGCAGGAAATTTGCAACACTCTTCCAAAAAGTGGCGACCGAAGCTGAACTAAATCCAGGGAACTTTGACACTGTTTCGGAAGCCATGAATGCGGTAATTGAGCAGTCGTACAATGATCCTCAAAATGGGCCTTCCGCCAGAATGGTCATCAAGCAAGATTGGATACCGTTTGTCGAAGAACTGGATAGTCAAGTTAGCGAGACAATCTTGAACAAAGGAAAATCTGATGACCCGCAATACTTACAACTTGTGTTGCGGGAACTGGGCTCCGGTTTCTCGCAGCTAGCTGGGGATCATCAAAACGTAGAAAAGCATTTTTTGGGTGGTGGGACACTCGCAAAGCGTAGTTACCATGCGCTCGTTGTAATCAAGTTATATGTAGTCCTGGTGGCAATCTTCGTCGTGAGCGTACTCTGGGACAAAAGGAAAGACATGTGTGGTGGAGCTCACGAGAACAGTCACCTCGGCGACGAACTTGCTCGGCAGATAGCGAAGCACCTACAGTTATCAAACTGAGCGGTTTTTGTTTTTGTCCCGCTAGGGACATTCGAAAATAGCCCAGCTGGGATCGAGGATGGTCGTCATGGTTTGAGTCCCGTGAGGGACGACAGAATGACTCGCGGAATCTTTCGTCCCTAGCGGGACTTTGTAAGTTCTTTCACATGATTCCCCAGCACTCAAGTGCTGGGCATTTTCGGCCGTCCCAGACGGGACTCAAGAACCGCTCGGTTTGAGTAATTTAGTGTCGAAGAACGCGCAGATTTCCAGCTTCTTAGAAGCAAACCGCCATATGAAATGGAAACGTTTTTGGAATCACAACTCAGGAAGAACTTCACCTGCTGAACAACATCGACCTGGCGTTTCTAGAGCTTCGCACCCAATTTTCGGCAAGCTGGGATACCCGTGCGTTGAGTAACTCAGTGACCCGCAAAGACCGGACGCAAGTTGCCGGCGGCGTCGAAGTCCATTTCGGTGGGGCCAGATAAGATCGTCAGGTCCGAGCGCTGTTGCAACTCCGGCAGGTACGCCTCGCTGACGAGCACTTCGCTGAGGTGCAGCGTGTTTGAGATGTGGACGACTTTGGCTTTGGTCGGCTCGACGAGGCCGAGTGTCGGTAGAGCGGCGGCAATCACACCCTGATCCGTGTCGAACGCAATCGGCAGCATGGCGGCGGTCGGATGGCCGCCGGTCAGGCAGTTGATCGCGGTGATCTTGCGATCGACTTGATTGATCGTTCGTGTGTTCGTGAACTCGGCGATTCCGATGCCGGTGGCGTTGCCGTGAGTCGCTTCGGTCAGACCGCGGACGAAGATCCGTTTGACGGAAACATCGTCGTGTTCAGTTGCGGCGTGATCGTTGTACTTGCGGCCGATGACGTTCGTGTCCATGCCGGTGCCGCTGATGTTCTTGCCGATCTGGTCGATGATCAGCAGTTGCGTGCTCGCAAACGGCAGCTTCGGCAGCCACGCGCGAGCTTGTGTCAGCAATTCGCTCTCACGTTCAAAAAACTGTGCGGGCGGAACGGCGGCGATCAGGCCGGTTTCGTCGTAGGCATTCTCGACGATGGCGAGGCCAGCGACGACTCGGCACTTCTTCAGCACGACATCGGCGACTGCGCGGATGATTTCCAGGAAGCTGAAGTCGAGAATCGCGCGATGATAAATCTTCGCTCCTTCGTGTTTTCCGAGTCCGATCAGCATCATCTTGTGCAATCCCGATTCGACGGGGCCGACGAAACCAGTGTGCGGCTTGACTCGGCCGACGACGAGGACGTGGTCGCAGTTGAAGGCGTGCTTATCGAAGTGGACCGGGATGCCTTGCGGCGTCGTGTCAACGACGACGGTTTCCATCGACGCGCGAATCTCTGCGCCGGTGAAGGCTTCAGTGACGCCGTAGCCTTCGATGATCTCTCGTTGTCCTTCGGGAGTTCCGCCGCCGTGGCTACCCATCGCGGGGACGATGATCGGCTTCGCTCCTAACTTGCGGACGTGATCGCAGGCGGCCTTGATGATGATCGCGATATTGGCGATGCCTCGGCTACCCGCCGTGATCGCGACCGTCTGTCCCGGCCGCACGGTCGCTCCAAGTTTCAGTGTCGCCAGTTGCCGGTCCACATCGCCGGGAATATCGTTCACGCGCGTCGCGTCAAACGTCTGCTTGATTCTGACCATGCGGGGAAAGCTCATGGGACTTCCTTTGGAGTGCGGTGTGTCAGCACTGCTATTTTCAGTTGGCTTTTCTCCGCGAACTCTGCGCCTCTGCGTGAAACC